>CAZBNU010000001.1:0-4729 GCA_964493075.1 uncultured Nitrospirales bacterium
CCCCGTCTACTTTTTGATCAACCGCCTTCACCTCTTCACCCCTACCATTCAACGCCAATACCTACAACAACGCAAAGCCCGCAAACTAATAAGTAGGAGCGCCAATCATTCTTTGGCCATGGCGGATGCAAAACATGCCATATTGTGAGAGCGCCTGTGTCTGTCCGTGTCTGTCCGTGCTGTCCGTGTGGTCCGTGTGGTCCACAGCACACATGATATCTTGGAGGAACTCACCACCATAAAAAATAAAAACCACAACATAGCGTAGTTTTATAAAGAACAACACACTATATATTGTACTTTCAGGAAAAACAAGCCGAAAAAAAAAACGTTAAAAAACATCGAAAAAGTGGTCAAAAATGTCAAGAAACGCATAAAAATGGCAAAAAAAAGCATGAAATGAGGTCAAAACGAAACACTTTTAACCGGTTTAGGCTGGTTGCCCCACCCTATTTCGGCACGTCATGTATCTTACCGCAGCGAACGCATTTCACCTTGGGCTTGTTGTATTCGGGGGGGAGTTTGATGCGGATGCCACAGTCGCAGGTGATGAACTTGAAGTTGTTCATGCGGCGGAGCATGTCGCCGGTGTCGCGTTGCCGCTGGCGGGCGGTAGCTTCGGGGATGCTGGCATTGGCAGCTTTTGCCATGCCTGCGATTGCCCCAAGTGTTGCGGCGGATACGCCTGGCACATCTCCCACTCCGGGGATGCCAGCGGCACGTGCTGCCTGGTGGGGCTTGGACTTTTCTTCTGCCAATGCGGACTTCGGAATCTTCGCCTTGCCGGGACCGTCCACTTTATTCCATGCCGCTGCATAGTCTGCATAGGACGCGCCGCCGCCCATGCTGCGCAGGATACGCACCCGTTCCTCAATAGGTGGGTGGGTACTGGTAAGGGAGGAAAAAGAGCGCTGTCCCGCTTCAAGCGGATTGATGATATACATGGGCGCGGTGGCCTTGCTGATTTTCTTTTTGTCGCCCGGATTCCCTGCAATCACCTCAAGGGCGCTTGCCAAGCCTTCCGGGTAGCGCGTAAATACCGCACCCCCGGCATCAGCAAGATACTCGCGTTGACGCGAACAAGCGAAGTACAGCATTTGCGCCAGTATGGGCGCTACGATGGCGAGCACAAGCGCCACCACCAGCAGTATCAGTTTCGCAGCACCCTCGTCCTTGGAAGAACGGCGGGAACTGTACCGACGCGAACCTGTCAGGCTTGAATACCACATCATGCGCAGGAACACTTCGGTGATCATGATGATGGAACCCACCATGATGCCTGCCATGGTCATAAACAGCACATCCCGGTTCTTGATGTGCGCAATTTCATGGGCGACCACGCCCTGCAACTGGTCGCGGTTCAGCTTCGCCAGCAACCCCGCTGTAACAGCAACACAGGCGTGTTCCGGATCGCGCCCGGCGGCAAAGGCGTTCAGGGTCATGTCCTCGATGATATACACCTTCGGTGGCTTGGGAAGTTGCGCGGCAATGGTCATCTCCTCAACAATGTTAAACAGCCGCGGATGATCACCATGCTCGATCTCCCGCGCACCCGCCGCCGCCATCAACAACTTGTCGCCGGAAAAATAGGCGGCTGTCGCTTGGGTACCCCATATCAGGAATGCAATACCCAAACCAATAATCCCGCCCCACGGCATGTAGAGAATGGCATCCCCAAAGGTGACCGGCTCCGTTGTGGGAAACACGACAAAACCAATGGTGAAGCCCACAGCCATAAGCAGGAGCAACATGAAAAACATGAGCACCATGGATTTGCGTTTGTTGGCGCGTATTAGTTCAAACATTTGAGTGGGGTCTAATGGTTAGGAAAAAGAAACCTTGGGCACTTCACGTTCAGCGGCATTCTCGATTTCAAAGAAATCGGACTTGGCGAAGTTGAACATGCCCGCAATGATGTTGCTCGGGAACATTTCAATCTTATTATTGAACACCATCACGGCATCATTGTAAGCCTGCCGCGCAAAACTGATCTTGTTCTCGGTCGAGGTCAGTTCCTCCTGGATTTGCAGGAAGTTTTCATTGGCTTTCAGGTCGGGGTAGTTCTCCACCACCACGAAGAAATTACTGAGCGCCTGGCTCAACCCACCTTCAGCAGCGCCCTGTTCGGCAGGGCCGTTTGCCTTCTGGGCAAGGTTGCGCGCCTCAGTAATTTTCTCGAAGGTTTCCCGTTCGTGGGTCATGTAGCCCTTGGCGGTCTCCACCAGGTTCGGTATCAGATCGTGTCGCCGCTTCAATTGCACGTCAATCTGCGACCAGGCATTCTTCACGGCATTGCGCAGGCGCACCAGCCCGTTGTACATGCCAACAACCCACATAACCAGTACCAGCAATACAGCCAGTAATATAATCAGCACTAATACGGCAGCCATACTAAAACTCCTTTTCCGTTAAGTTTGTTGAGACGCCTCATTCTGCTTTGACTCGGCAGACTCGGGAAATATCTGGCGCAGCCAGTGAATCACCGGAGACTCCACACCACTGGCGTTTCCATGTTTGAGAATAGAAAGCAACTCACCCTTATCGAACCATAGTCCATGTCCGTCAGAACAGTAATCATAAACAACGGGCTCTGGTCCGCCTGTAACTGCTTTACCCATGGGCGCATCACAAATAGGACAGGGGCGCAATGCTTCCCCTTTTGCTTCGGCTGGATTACCCCCTGTCAAAAAGCCCTGCGTTATTGACTGGTCGCCAAACAACAGTTCAAGTTCACCTTCATCGAGCCAGACACCGCAACAGCAATCGCAGTAATCTACCTCGATTTCTTCATACTCGATGACAAGCATCGGTTCTTTGCATACTGGGCATTCCATAACTACATTGTAAAGGTACTACAGTCGAATAGTCAATCATTTTGAAACTTCCCACACGAACAGTGTGTCCATTACTCAGGGATAGGACAACAGTCTGATCCCAAAATGCAGAATTCAAAAAGTCTTTATGAGGATATAACCATGAGAAAAATCCTGGCGACCACGTTTCTTATTGTCGTCCTGGTCCCGCTACTTCTAGCCACGTACATCACATTTCTATACTTGCAGAATGATTACATTGGCGTTGCAACAGACTTCTCAAGAAGCCGATATGCCAAAGAGGTCCCGCCCTCGCTTGCGGCACCCTTTACCATTAAAATCGTAACCTTTAATATCCAGGATTTGTGGGTTGTGGGCCAAAACCGGCCTGCACGTATGCGGCATATTGCCAGAGTACTCACCGAACTGGACCCGGACGTAGTCGGTTTTCAAGAGGCGTTTATTGCAGAAGACCGCGCCATTCTGATGAACGCCCTTGAAGGTTCACGGCTGCGCTACCACCACTATTATCCAAGCGGCACCGGCGGCAGCGGACTGTTAATCAGCAGTTGCTGGCCTGTCCATGAAATTTATTTTAAGCGCTACTCCCAATCGGGACCGGCATATCGTGTCTGGGAAGGCGATTTCTGGGGCGGCAAAGGGGCAGCACTGGCGCGTATCGAAACACCTGTCGGCATGATTGATTTTTACTGTACCCACGCCCAGGCAGGGTATGGCCGTCCCAACTATCAATCAGTTCGTATAAGCCAAATGGCGGAATTGGCTGCTTTCATAAGAGGTTCCAAAATGAGAAACAGCCCCGCCTTCCTTGTTGGTGACATGAACTGCCGCATAGGCAACGAAGATTATGAAACGGTAATTGCTCGCGCCAACCTGATACGTCTCATGAACCTGGACAGCCGTATTGACCATATCTTTGGCGTAAACGATAGCAGCTACACCTTTGAAACACTGGACACAATCCGTATCGCAGAAAAAATTAGTGAAAACGGAAAAACGTTCTCACTGAGCGATCATCCAGGTTATATGAGCACTATACGCGTAACTTTCGCTTTGCCTACAACAGAAGAAATGCTCGCGCATTCACCGTGAGCGCACGGTTCACTCAACAAAACTTCTTCGCAAAATTTCTGCTGCAATAGGCCTGCAAATATGCTATGATAAAGTCGTGTTTGACTGGCGCAGAATAAGTCTTATTTGTTAAATCCGTCTTATGCGCCTGTTTATACGCCATTGTTTGTAATACACCCTTGTGCTACCATGAAGCAATACAAAACCATAAGGAATCTGGTCATGCAGTTTGAAGGATTGATTGTGGGTGTTCCCAGGGAAATCATGCCGGGCGAAAAACGGGTGGCGTTAACTCCTGAAATCGTAGCACGACTGACGGCAGGTGGCGCACAAGTCGTTGTGGAAACCAACGCAGGTTTGGCGGCGTTCTTCACCGATACCGACTATGAAAAAGCAGGTGCACGTGTTGTCTCTCACGTAACGGAACTCTACGAAGCTGCACAGGTTATCCTGAAAGTCAAGGAGCCGCGCTTTGATGAACAGGCGCAACGTCATGAAGCAACTCTTCTCCGCGAAGGCCAATGGCTGATTACTTTTATGCATCCCGCCGCGCCGGTGAACCACGATATGGTGGAATTGGTTGCAGAACGCAAGGCCACCGCACTAACGCTCGACGGCATTCCCCGCATTACACGGGCGCAGCCCATGGACGCCCTTACCTCAATGAGTACCGTGGCCGGGTACAAAGCGGTACTCATGGCAGCCAGCGACCTGGCACGTTTCATTCCCATGGTAGGCACCGCAGTCGGCGTCACACAACCCGCACAGGTGCTGGTCGTTGGCGCTGGTGTTGCTGGCCTTCAGGCCCTTGCCACCGCAAAACG
>CAZBNU010000001.1:4829-39433 GCA_964493075.1 uncultured Nitrospirales bacterium
ACGGAGGATATGGTGCGTTCCATGGAGCCCGGCGCGGTAATCGTTGATATTGCCATTGACCAGGGCGGTAACTGCGCGCTGACCGAACGAGGCCAGATTGTCCGAAAGCATGGCATCTCCATTCATGGTATACAGAATCTCCCCGGCACGGTTCCCACTGCCTCCACCTGGCTGTTTGCCAATAACATTTTTAATTTCCTGGCCTATCTCTACACCAAGGGAACGCTGACGCTGGATATGGACGATGAAATTGTAAGGTCGGCGCTGGTCACGCACCAGGGAAATATTGTACACGCTGGTTATCTTGAAAATGTGGCTGAAACCAAGACGGAGTAACCGCCATGAACTTGATATTTCTGTTGGCAGTACTGGCAATCGCCACCGTTCTCGGCTATAGACTCCTTCGCGCAGTGCCGCCCATGCTGCATACCCCGCTTATGTCAGGTATGAACGCCTTGTCCGGAATTACCCTGCTTGCAGCGCTGGCCGTTGCAGGCGTTGCCACAGGAGAGCGTTATCTGGGCGCACTTGCCATCGTACTCGCCGGCATCAATGTGGTCGGTGGATTTTTGCTGACCCACCGCATGTTGCGCATGTTTCGCAAGCAACGCGAGGACAAGAAGTCATGAGCAGCGTCTTATACACCTGCGGCATCCTAGCCTGTGTTGCAGGCGTTATCGCCGGAATACGCCTGATGAACTCGCCGCGCACCGCCGTAGTGGGCAACCTGCTGGGCGCCTGCGCACTGGGCATGGGCGTCCTGCTGACCCTGGTACGGGAAGAACTGATAACTCACCCCTTGGTCTGGTGTGCACTTCTGCTCAGCATCGTGTTGGGCGGCGCGCTGGCCTTTGTGGTTAAGACCATACAAATGCCTCAAACCGTTGGATTATTAAACGGGTTGGGCGGCGCAGCCTCTGCGCTGGTCGGTCTGGCGATTTTGCTGGGAAACAATGAGGCCTATGCCAGTGAACGCGGCGCTTCCGCGCTGGCGCTTATCGTGGGTGCCGTTACCTTCAGCGGCAGTCTTGCAGCGGCAGGTAAGTTGTCTGGCATTCTGGCGCAAAAGCCTGTACATGTCCCCAACTACCGGTTTATCGCCAGCACCCTTGTGGTTATTCTTGTGGCAGCCCTTGCCTGGTTAACACTGTTTGCCACGCCCGTTGTAGCCGTAACTGCACTGCTGATTGCCCTGGTGCTTGGTCTTCTCTTTGCGATTCGTATTGGCGGGGCAGACATGCCCATCACCATCTCGCTGCTTAATTCCATGTCCGGCATATCCGCAGCCATTGCCGGATTTGCGGTAAATAACCTGCTGTTGGTGGCGGTGGGCGCCATCGTCGGTGCGGCAGGGTTCATACTCACCCGCATCATGTGTGACGCCATGAACCGATCCCTGACTCAGGTATTGGCAGGGGCAACCACGGCGCATGTGCCCATAGCACAGGCGAAAACCGAAACCAATTCGGCAGTAGAAGAAAAGACGAATAAACCGGACAAACCTGACACTGCCCTGCTATTACAAAATGCACGGAGCGTCATCATCGTACCCGGTTATGGCATGGCGCTTTCTCAGGCGCAGGAGGCGGTTAAAGAACTCACAGATACGCTGCAAGAACGGGACAAGTCCGTTAAGTTCGCCATTCACCCTGTTGCAGGAAGAATGCCCGGCCACATGCACGTACTGCTTGCCGAAGTGGATATCCCCTATGACATGCTCTTCGAGATGGACGCCATCAATGAAGAATTCGCCACTACCGATCTTGTCATTGTGGTTGGCGCAAACGATGTGGTCAATCCCGCCGCATCCACGGCCGAAAATACGCCTATCTACGGCATGCCCATATTGAAGGCAGGCACTGCCGCATACGTACTGGTATGCAATCTGGACGACAAGCCCGGCTATGCAGGGGTGCCCAACAGCCTCTACACCCAGGATAATGTCACACTTATAGAAGGCAACGCCGCAGAAACGGTGCGAGCACTCACGGCTTGCCTTAAACAGGAGTAATCAGGCATGAAAAGAAATACCATGACGCGACGTGCTGCCTTAACCACCATTGCAGCAACTTCAGGGGTTGTTATCGGAACAGGCCGTGCAGAAGCACAAACCGCCCCTGCCACTCCCGGCAAAGGCAGATTAAAGCAGGGCGTAAGCCGCTGGTGCTTTGGGCGTATCAAACTGGATGAACTGACCCGGGAAGCAAAGGCTATGGGAATTTCCGGTATAGACCTGCTTGGTCCGGAAGACTGGAGCATCGTGCAGGAAAATGGCCTCACGTGCAGTATGCCGAATGGACCCGGGGGCATTAAGGAGGGATGGAACTCGCCCGACAATCATGAAAAACTTATCAAGGGAGCAGAAGAACTTATGCCAAAGATAGCGGCAGCCGGACTGAAAAACATGATTGTCATGTCCGGGAATCGAGGCAACATTTCCGATGAGGAGGGCATTGAAAATTGTGCGCGCGGTCTGGAGAAAATACTTCCTCTTGCCGAATCGCTGGACATTACCCTGCACATGGAACTGCTGAACAGCAAGCGCGACCACAAGGATTATCATTGCGACCGTACCGCCTGGGGCGTAGCCGTAGCGAAGAAACTGGGTAGTCCCCGCTTCAAACTGCTCTACGATATCTACCACATGCAGATCATGGAAGGGGATGTCATCGCCACCATACAGGAAAACATTGACTATATCGGCCACTTCCACACCGGCGGGGTGCCAGGCCGCAACGAGATTGACGAAACTCAGGAACTGAATTACCGCCGTATCTGCGAAGCCATCGCCGATACCGGCTTCGACGGCTACCTTGCCCACGAATTTGTGCCGCGCCAGAGGGACGCCCTCGCGTCATTGCGCCGCGCCGTTGAGATTTGTACCGTGTAGCAATCCTTGCTTCGCACAGATCAAGCAAAAAAAAGGCGCACCAAAAAGGTACGCCTCAAAATACCGACGAACAGAAACCTGACCAACGCGAGATTATGGGATAGTAACCCACGCACCAGCCACGCATTTATCGCCGAGTTTTTTACCTGTTGCAGAACCCTTGAAGTTATTGAAATCAGAACCCGCGGCCGGCAGTTGAAATACTTCTCCGGATTTTGCACGGCTCAAACGCTGCAAAGCAAAAATGCTCTCCACCTTCGCTACGTTTACCCCTTCAATCTCTTTATTCAGGCGGGCCATCTCCCCATACAAGGCTTTCCGATCTTTGTTTTCATCGGCAACCAGTTTTTGGGCTTCATTCTTTTGGTCTGCTTCTTTGATGGCGTCACAGTCGCGTAGTTCAACATAGCCGCGATTGGTTTCCCCAAGACACCCTTGCTTCTTGATGGCTTCAATCTGCGGATTGCGATCGCGCATCTTCTTGGCAATCTCCTGTATCATGGGCGAGGTGGTTACCGTCAACTCATCCGCATAGGCCGTCTGAATCGGATTGAATGCGTTCAGCATGCGCTGCAGTTGCGAAACAGGCTCTTCACTGGTTTCCTCCTCCAGACCCGGCAATTCATCCGTTTTGCCTTCGATGAAATCAAGCACATTCTCCGCCTGGTCGGCCACGTGCCGTATGTCCAGCGTTATGTGGGCATCAATTTTATGTTCCGTCCGAATCACACATCCCAAAGCCACCGCCAATACTGCCACAGCACAAAGCATCATGTACTTTTTCATTTCATACTTCTCCTTTTCGTTCAAATAACTTTACGACATCTGGAAAACCAGAACATCCAATATTACCAATATAGACGCGACCACTCCATTTTTATTCACATTATACTGTAGTATAGCCTATTTGGCGGAACAAACGGGAATAATCATTTTTCCTGACCCATGAACCCGCAGGGAAAATATAAGTACCCATAAACCTGAAATCACCCAGTCACTTATAGTATAATATGGGTAATATGACAAACGAAGACCCCCTCCTTACTTTCGATGATTTCAATTTGGACGAACGCTGTGCGCGTGTGCTCCATAGAATGAAAATCACGACGCCTTCGCCGGTACAGGCGCAGGCCATTCCCCTTGTGCTTGCGGGCAAAGACCTTGTGGTCACCGCTCAGACAGGCACAGGGAAGACGCTGGCATTTGCTTTGCCCGCTCTGTCCCTGCTTGCACGCCGGGGTAAGTCCAAAAGAAACCGCATGCTGGTGCTGGCGCCCACACGCGAACTGTGCATACAGGTCGAGCAGGTCATCATGGATTTCTGCAAAGCCCTCGGTATGCACAGTGCCCCCATTTATGGCGGCGTTGGCATGCATCCACAGGTAGCAAAACTCGAACGGGGCTGCGACATCGTCGTGGCCACACCGGGGCGCCTGCTTGACCATCTATCGCGGGGCGCGCTGAAATTCGCCCCCCTCGAAATACTGGTCTTTGACGAAGCAGACCGCATGCTGGATATGGGATTTATGCCGGACATACAGCGTATCCTTAAGCAACTGCCCAAGGCACGTCAGACGCTTATGTTTTCGGCAACCTTCCCACCAGCCATCGAACGGCTCACCAAAGACATGATGCAGAATCCTGAACGCATCAGTATTGGTAAGGAGTCCACCCCGGTCTCCACTGTACGCCAGTTGATCGTCCCCGTGCGGGATGAGGAAAAGTTCAACATTCTCCTTGATATTCTCAATAAGCCGGATATTGATTCAGCATTGGTATTCTTACGTACCATTCGGCGCACTGACCGAATAGCAAGAATGCTCAAAAAGACCGGGCAAAAAGCGGTCGCCATACACGGCGATTTACCCCAGTCCAAAAGACAGCAGGCGCTTGAGGGGTTTCGCAAGGGGAAATACAAAGTTCTTGTTGCCACAGACGTGGCGGCACGCGGCCTGGATATCAACGATATCTCCCATGTTATCAACTATGACATTCCCCAGCATCCGGATGATTATGTGCATCGCATCGGCCGCACTGCCCGCGCAACGCGCGAAGGTGATGCCATTACCTTCGTCACCCCTGCAGACCATACAGCACTGGGCGCTATCGAACAGACGCTCGGGTACAATATAGAACGTCAGGAATATGAAGGCGCCCCACGGATTCTTACCATCTTTACACCCCATGACAAGCGTGCGAAGAAACCAAGTGCAGGCAGACGGCGGGGACGCAGCATGTTGCGACGGAGGTAATTCACAGGCAACATTGAGGAGCTAATCATGCGTATCACTACTGTAATGATGATTTTTTTGACCCTGGTCGCTACAGGTGCAGCCGCAGTAAGCCCAAATGACCCCATTGAGGAGCAAGCCATGTCCGCTTCCACCAAACCCACTGTGGCCTGTTTTTACTTTCCAAACTACCATGTTGATCCGCGCAATGAAGCACGACACGGAAAAGGCTGGACGGAATGGGAACTGGTGAAGCAGGCCAAGCCCCGCTTTGACGGACATCACCAGCCCAACGTGCCTGCATGGGGCTTCGAGAACGAAAACGACCCGCAGGTTATGGCCAAAAAAATTGACGCTGCCGCCGACCACGGTATTGATGCCTTCATTTTCGACTGGTACTATTATGACGATGGGCCCTTTCTGGAACGCGGGGTGGAAGAGGGGTTCATGAAAGCGCCGAATGCCGACAAAATGAAGTTTGGCGTCATGTGGGCAAACCACGACTGGATAGACATTCATCCCGCAGTCCTGAACAAGAAACCGGAATTGCTTTATCCGGGCACGGTCACCCTGGAAACTTTTGAAAAGATGACCGACCATCTGATAAAAAACTATTTCTCCCATGACTCCTATTGGCGTATTGGCGGCTGTCCTATGTTCAGCGTTTATGAATTACATACGCTGATGAAAAGTTTTGGCGGCGTGGAGCAAACAGCAGCGGCATTGAAACGGTTTCGGGAAAAAACAATTGCCGCAGGTTTTCCGGGATTACATCTCAATGCCGTAGCCTGGGGCGTACAAATACTGCCCAGCGAAACCGTAGTGAAGGATGTAGAAACCTTGATTGAACGCTTGGGATTTGACAGTGTCACTTCCTATGTATGGATACATGAAATTCGCCTGGATACATTTCCGCAGACACCCTACAAAGAGGTCATGGATAAAGCCACCGGAATATGGCAGCGGGAAGTGGATCGGTTCGGCGTCCCCTACTACCCCAACGTAACCATGGGCTGGGACTCCTCCCCACGATGCCGGCAGGAAGACCCCTTTGAAAATAAAGGCTATCCCTTTATGGCCTCCATGAGCGGCAATACGCCGGAGGCCTTTGGCGAAGCACTAGAGAAGGTTAAAGAATTTCTAAAAGCCCATCCTCAGTGTAACAACACCATCACCATCAATTGCTGGAACGAATGGACCGAAGGCAGTTATCTGGAACCGGACACAAAACACGGCATGGCCTATCTGGAGCAGATTAAGCGTGTATTTCCCTGAAGAGAACATTGTCGCCACAGGTCGGGACAAATTACATTTGTTCTTCCTGACCATCCAGGCACTGCCCCTTTTCAAGTAGGCTTTTCCTTAATTGCTCGTACTTGATATCCTGCACTGCAATTCCTTCATCTAGTGCCATTGCCGCCGCCACTCCCGCACTCTGGCCAAGAATCATGAATACCGGTTCCATACGAATTGACCCATATGCAACGTGTGACGAAGAAAGGCAGACCGGCACAAGCAGGTTGCTGCATTCCTCCTTCTTGGGAACAATCGCACGGTAAGAAACTGGATATGGCTTTGGACAATGATGTCCAAAACCGCCCTCATTTCGCACCGTAGTTTTTCCGTTCTCTTCGACAACGACCCGCTGGCAGAAATGAGAATCCATCGGGTAGGATGCAAGTCCAATGGAATCATGGGCGACCCTTTTGGATTCACAGTCTTCCTGTGTTATCACATATTCAGAAACCATACGGCGCCCCTCCCGTATATACAACTGATGAGGCCAGTAACCCGTTTCCTTGAACTCATTCGGATCAAGGCCAAAACGGTTTACACGGTCCTGTAGATCGCCGGGAACCTCTTGATCGTTTGCCAGGAAGTACATAAGTCCCTGCTGATAGTTGACATGGTCCTGAAAGATCACTTCCCGCAATTCATATAACTCGTGAAGAGCCATAGGCAGCCCACGCCGTGCTGCTGGAAGTTCTGAAAACGAACCCGGCGTATAAGTACCATCCGGCCAGCGATAATTACCGCCGACATAATCCGAGGAAACACTACCCGCGTTGTTGCAATCGCCATTCTTCATCTGCACCGGCCCGTCGGTCATGGGCGCTGTCGTATAATTCAGCTTCCATTCAATGTCCGGATCAGCATTCAGAAAACGTGCAAGCAACGCGTAACGGCTAGGATCATAAGCGGTGGGTTTCGGAAATAGAATTTTCCCCGCTTTATCAGTGAGGAACATTCGGAAATTATAGGCCTGTACCTTAAAGTCACCCTCACCCGCACTACCAGGAATCTCCGAAGCTATTTCAGGCAATAAGCCGGATTCAGGGTTGTCCGGTTCCACGTAGGGACTTATGGGCAAACGACAAAACTGGTACGTATCTTTCCATGATATTTTCTGCCATTGCCCCCCGAGAGATTCACCATAAGTACTGGCAGGTTCTCGGCCCACATGATAAGAGACATTTGCTGCCGCCATCAGATCGCCCTCGTAGGTGGTGTCTAAAAAGACGGCAGCCTCAACGGTTTCTCCTGTTTCAAATCTTGCCGAAACCAACCTGCCGTCCTTTATGTGTACAGACTCCAGGCACCGCTCAAAAAGCACGTGTACGCCTGCTTCATCAAGCATTTGCAAAAAAAGTGATTCTGCTTCCGATGGGCGAAAATCCCGAAGTTTCCCAATCCTCCTATAGAACTCGTTAGCCAGGCCACCAATTGTTTCTTTTTGACCAGCATCTGTGGCCGTTAAACCACCGGAGGTCATTCCGCCCACATGGCGATTGAAAGAGAGTAACAGAACTTTTTTCCCCATTCGCCCCGATTCAACCGCCGCTGTAACTCCGGCAGGCGTTCCCCCGTAAACCAGGACATCGCACATAATACGCTTGGGCGCATCACGTTCAGGTTGACGGTAATAAACAGGACCAAGGCCTTTATCCGCTTCTTCACACCATCCAAACGGTAAAACTCCAATCCCAAAAAGGACAAACGCGCATATAAATATTAATTGTCTTGATGTATTCATCCTGCAATACCTTTCTGTTTCAGCGCCAAATTCTGTCGGCCATTTCTTCTTAATCGCCTTATCGAGCATTCTAACATGATCGGAAGCACATGTTGTCAAGTCCGTGCTTTTGATTCTTTGTATTCTCGTGTTATAATCCGGAGTTTTGCAGTAACACACAACAGAATTAATTAAAAAGGATAGCCAGTGCAGACAGTCTATTGCGGTGTTGATTTCGGAACTACAAATACAAGTGTGGCATTGAGTGATGGGAACAGTGGCCGGGCGCTTGCCCTTGATCCACATAACGATACCCCAACCTCGCTGCCCTCTCTTCTCTACATCTCCCGTGAAGGCGAAAAAATTATCGGACGGAAGGCTGCAGATGCCTTCATTGAACGTAATGTTGACCGGGAGGTTAAACTGAAACAGGTTGATCTAGGGGTAGCGGTGGAAGCCTATGTAGGCGCAGAACCTGATAAAAGCGATTCTTATAACCCTGCCCTCGTGGTGGATACCACTGTGCGTCAGGCTATGCGTGCAAAGGCAACCCTAGAAGTTAATTCGCCGGGACGACTCTTTCAGTCGTTAAAGACATTGCTGCGCCAGCCCGCCTTCAAGAGCACTGAAGTATTTGGAACCCAATACCAGATTGAAGAACTCGTGGCGTATATTCTGGAACAGGTCAAGCGCAACGTGGACGCCGCCGCAGGCTTTTCCGTGGAGAAGGCTGTTTTCGGTCGTCCAGTACTGTTTTCCGAAGAGGAAGAGGAAAACGTGCTGGCGGAAAACCGGTTGCGCACCGCAGCCAATCTGGTCGGTTTCAAAGAAGTAGTGTTTTTCTACGAACCTGTTGGCGCTTGCGTAGAATATGCTGTGGATGTCACAGAGCGGCAGCGTCTGATGGTGGTGGATATTGGTGGCGGCACCTGCGACGTGTGCATCATGGAATTCCAGGGCGGCAGCAGTGTGGCTGAACGCCTCGCTTCAAGTCGCGTACTCGGCGTAGCAGGCACACCAGTCGCCGGAGATGCACTGGACCGCGAAATCATCCGCACCAAGTTATTTCCCTTGTTCGGAAGCCGCGCCCGGTATGGGCCTTCAAAACTACCCATGCCCCAGTATATCTATAACCAGATTCTTGACTGGCAGAATATTTACAAGTTGAACACTGAAGAAACCACCAACTGGTTATTGGCCGCAGAAGCATCATCGGATTACCCGGAAGGACTTCGGGCGCTGCGCTGCCTTATCCGCCGCAATTACGGGTATCTTGTCTCCAGGGAAGTGGAGGCCGCCAAAAAACGCCTTTCCGAAGTTACGACCACTCATATCAATATTGCCAGGGATGAAATTGCCATACATGATCTTCTGGAACGGGAAGAATTCGCCCACATCGTTGAATTTATTCTGGAACGGATGCTAGCATCAATCATTGAAGCGGAAAAGAACGCAGGAATAAAAGCTCAGGACTTGGACTTTGTGCTGACCACCGGCGGCACTTGTCTCGTGCCTGCGGTGCAGACCATGCTAAAACAACGCTTTGGCGCTGAAAAACTGCGCAGCAGGGATACCTTCACCAGCGTTGCCACAGGCCTTGCCGTTGTGGCGCAACACGCCTTCTGACATCAGGGCGTGGCTTTGGTGATTTTGAAATTGCTGAATCGCATCCAATGATCGCCCTGCTCCGGGCCATGATAGCATTGCAAACTCACCTGGTTTTTCTTGCCTCGCTTCAACTCACCTTCGGCGGCAACTCTGAATTCCTTTTCGTTTTCCTGACGGAATTTCGCAACATACGTATTTCCCCTTGCTTCAAGTTGAAGGTGTACCGTCATTTCCGACGCGGGAACTTTTCCGGGGATAATAAAATACTCCTCGTCAATGCGTTCATGTACCAATTTAAATGCCGGTGCACCGTCAGCATACCAGGTAATGCCTGCCTGTTCATACTGCTGTGTCAGTTCCGTTGTGAAAGCAACTGTCACCTCAATGAGCAAATCTTCCTTGTCCAGTTCTGGCAGGGAAAGAAGCAAAGCATTTTGAACGGAATTGGCATCGCCCGGACGGGGGCGTATTTCGAGTCCTTCTTCTGTAAGCCGCCAGTCCTCCCCATTCTCCCGTAGCCACGTCCATCCATCTGCCAATTTTTCTTCAAAGTTATCTTCATAAATAACGGCGTCTGATTCTGCATAAGTACTCATAGCCAGCAGCATCCCTGTCATTAGCAAAACGGTCACGGGTTTCATGGCAATCTCCTTATCTCTTTTGATTACAGTAGCACGCAGGGTACCTATAGGACAAATTCCCATACAGTTACGCGGGAGTTACATACTGTCCGCATCCACAATCTCATAGCGGTATCCCTGCTCGGTAAGAAACAACTGCCGTTTCAAACTGAACTCCTGGTCACAGGTGTCCTTGGATACGACTGAATAAAATTTGGCGATGGCGCCAGGGCTGGATTTGGGCCGCAGGATGCGCCCCAGCCGTTGTGCCTCTTCCTGTCTTGATCCAAAAGTACCGCTCACCTGGATTGCTACATTAGCATCTGGAAGGTCAATGGCGAAGTTGGCCACCTTGGAAACAATCATCAGTTTGATCTCGCCACTGCGAAAAGCGCCATACAAAACTTCACGCTGCTTTACAGGCGTCTGACCCGTAATAATGGGCGCCTTAAAATGCTTTGCCAACACTTTCAACTGGTCCAGATATTGCCCTATGATTAGTACGTTGTCAGTATGGTGCTGTTCCACGAGGGCTTCACAGATGGTTATCTTGGTGGGGTTTGTGGAAGCAATGCGAAATTTCGTCCGCTTTGGCGCCACGGCATAGTCAAACCGCTGACTCGCCGGAAGAGGCGTTCGTATCTCCGTGCATACCGCCTGCGCGATCCACCCCTGTTTCTCCAGCACCTTCCAGGGAACATCATATTTTTTGGGGCCAATCAAACTGAACACATCCTCCTCGCGCCCATCCTCCCGAATCAGCGTTGCAGTCAGGCCTAGACGACGTTTTGCCTGAATGCCTGATGTCGCCCGAAATACCGGCGCGGGCAACAGATGCACTTCGTCGTACACAATAAGCCCCCACTGTCCCTGGTTGAAAATTTCAAAGTGGACAAACTCGCTGTCCTTGGTTTTGCGATAGGTCAGCACCTGATATGTGGCAATGGTAACCGGCTTGATAACCTTTTGATCACCGCTGTATTCACCAATATCTTCATCGCCAAGCGTGGTTTTGTCCAGCAGTTCATTCTTCCACTGACGCAATGCCACCGTATTAGTAGCCAGGATAAGGGTATGAGTTTTGACAGCGGCAATGGTTCCGATGGCTACCACCGTTTTTCCCGCACCACAAGGCAACACCACCACCCCACTGCCACCACGATTGGAACCGTTCATGTAAAAGGCATCCACCGATTCTCGCTGGTACTTGCGCATCCCGAACGCATGTCCGCCAACAGTAATATCCCTCAACGCTACATCAAGGGGCGCACCATCGGCATAACCTGCGAGATCCTCCACAGGAAAACCCAGTTTAATCAGGGCACACTTCACATTCCCACGATCTTCCGGCTTGACCAGAATGCGGTTTCCGGCGGCAGTGCCACACACATAGTCACGCAATAAACGATGGCTAAGTAATTCCGTAATCAACATGGGCTCGTCGGAATGAAGGGCAAGTCCCCCGTCTTCTGTGCGGTAAAGTTTTAGCCTGCCATAACGCGCCACTTGATCACGAATATCTGCGACAATGTTCTGCGGAATTTCATAACGGCTGAATCGTTCAAGGCCGTCAATGATGTCGTGGGAAGTCATCCCTGCGGCGGCGGCGTTCCAGAGTGAAATGGAAGTAATCCGATAGGTGTGGATATGCTCCGGCGACTTGATAAGTTCGGCAAAGGCTGCCAGACAGTCCCGGGCATCTTCAAAGTTCGGCCCGTCTGTTTCCAGAAGAATACTCCTGTCGGACTGAACAATGGCAGGTTTAGTATCGCGATCAGACATTAAATAACCAAAGTTTTGTTGTTACAGCAGCGCATTATTCGATTTCGCCGGTCTGTGGATTGTAGTCCCAAGTCCGTCCAGGCCAGGGATGGGCAGGTATCGCCTCAAGCAACCCGGATTCCACTAATTTTTCAAGGGAATCAGGCCAGGTTCCATAGCGTTCCTGATAGAAACCTACATTCGTTATCAGCACGTCCCGCGATCGAATTACCTCATCGTCAAGTAAAGTCGTATTATAGGCTTTACCGTCCTCACCGATAAAGAAACTACCGCCTTCAATAGGGTCTTCAGGGATACCTGACAGAAGGCCCTGCTGTATTAACTCCTCGAAAGATTTTGCTGGACGACCGGTACGCTGTGCGAATAGGTCAAGCCGTTTATTCAGCTCTTCACAGGCAGAACGCAACTCAATTTCGATCAATTTCCGTTCTGCAAGCTCCCGGATGAACTGATCATCGCTGTTCAGCATGTCATACCACATGTCTCTTTCAATCTCGGTAAGATCAAACTCATCCTGAAGTTTGGCGGCCAGATTCACCACACCGCTAATCGCATTACCTGTCGCGGCGCTCATGTTCAGGTATTGTGCAGCGAAATATCGCGCCTTTGGTTCTTCACGTTTATTCAAGAGATAGTTCATAGCCGCTTCATAGGGAATCTGCCACGAAAGCGGATTATTCCTCATACCCACATGCGCCAGGCGTAAACTCGCATCGGGATCGGCACGCAGGGCAGAGAGAAAAATAGCGCCAAAACGATATACATCCACAAAATAGGGATCCAGACGGGCCGACGTATGCAGCATGTGTTCCAGCCAGGTGAAATGCCGCTTGCCTCGGTGTTCCAGTGCCGTATACTGGATGCAATTCAGCCAGATAAAATCCGCCACAACCGACTGAAGTCCTGCCGTGAAGTAGGAAAGCAGATTCTCGTTGGGAAGATAAAGTATCTCATCCATACCCTCTGTGGCACGTCTGTTATCGACACCCATAAGGGCACCCACAGTAACAGCATAAAAGATCATGACCACAATAAGCGCAATCATTACTTTTCTACCACGTTCACTCATACGTCCCGTCCTTCAAATGCCAGGCAGGCCAGAATTAGAAGCATTGCAGTCCAGGCAAGCCCGTAAAGAAGCGCAAAGCCAACGTAGACGCTAGTCACGGAAACGCTGTTGGCCGCTTCAGACTGCAAATTGAAGGTGTTCAAATTGGGTACCACAAAATAAACAATCTCAAGAACCTGCTTGGAAATAGTGCCGTCAAATTGCGGTGGAAGGTTCTTGAGTACTTCAGTGGCATGACCCAGCACGTAAAGACAAAATACAATAATAGCGCCCATAATAGGCGACACCAACGCAGACATCAGGATGGCAAATCCCGTTATCAGTACCAGTTTCCAATAGATCAACAATATGGCTTCAAACCAGATTAACTCTATGGTACCGCCCATTAACCTGAGGTAAACTGTAGAAATACCAGTCATCACAATCAGCGACACTGCCAGAATCCCCAGTAATCCCAAGTATTTCCCCAGCACAAATTCATAGCGATGCAGGGGCTGTGCCAAAATGGTGTAAAGCGTCTTCTTATCAATTTCCTTATACACCAGGCTGGCGCCGATGAATATGGCAATCAATGCACCAAATACTGACATAGATGCCAGACAGATATCTTTGATAATTTTGACATCCTGACCAATACTGATCCATCCCAGTATCTTCGAACCCAGGATGGTGGTTGCCGCAAAGAATAACAGCACATAAAGCACTTTATCGCGTATGGACTCGCGAAACGTATTCTCCGCTACTGCAAAAATACGATTCATAAATTATTCCTCCGCCGCTGCAACTGCAGCGTCTATTTTATTCTCTGGAAGTGAAACCCCGGCGCTGTCCTGAATGCGCGTAAAAAAATCCTCTAACGATTCCTGAGCAGGGTGCATTGATATCAGGGTGCCCCCCATCTGGTTAATCTGCATGGCAAGCGCATTGGCTGCTTCCACGTTCTTCACGACCAGATGATGGCCGCCCTCCTTACGCTTCCTGCATTCCAGCACCTGACCGCCCAAACTGCTGCAGGACTCCTCCGTGATTCCCGTAGCGCAAATTTCAACCGACTTAGGCACATCGCCCACAAGTTTGCGAATACGGTCACAGGCGGCAAGTCTCCCATCAACGAGTATACCCACCCGTGCGCAGATTTCTTCCACATCGCTCAACACATGACTGCTGAAAAAGATGGTCTTGCCCTGGTCGCGCAATTGCAGGATAAGTTCACGAATCATGCGCCTCCCCAATGGATCAAGACCGCTCATGGGTTCGTCCAGTATCAAAAGAGGCGGGTCGCCCACCAATGCTACGGCAAACCCCACACGCTGCCGCATCCCTTTAGAAAACCCACGTATCCGCCGGTTTGCAATATCCCGCAAATCCAGCAATTCGCTTATTTTGTCCCAGGCATCCTGCCGCTCTCCGGCACTCAACCCACGCAATCGCCCATAAAATTCAATAGTTTCTTTTGGTGTAAGATATTCGTAAAAATAGGGTTGCTCAGGAAGATATCCCACCATACGGCGTGCCTCTGCCAATCGCGTATCCACACCAAATAGAGATGCCGTACCTGATGTTGGTCTGATCAACCCCGTCAACAATTTTATGGTCGTGGTTTTCCCGGCCCCATTACGTCCGAGGAAACCGAATACTTCATTTTCCTCAATGCTAAGGTTGAGATCAACTACCGAATGCACTGAAGCTTTCCCAATCGATTTGAAGGTCTTACACAGGCCATTTGTAACTATTGCATTCATAACACTCCTCTTTCCGAGCGGTTCCACAATGACCGTTCATCCCTGTCTTGCTTGTATCCAATTTTACATCTATAACTCAAAAAAAGCAACCAGATTTTTTGTCATAATAACGATCAAACAGGGTGGGAATAGATGACACTATTACCCGCATAAGGATCAAAAATGGTAATGCCCTCCTGACTGAACCACGCCGTAACAGGCGCGCCTTTATTCTCCTCCAGATAGGCATAATTCCGCTTGGCCACTTCGCGTGCGGCATGCACTATCAAAACAGACAAACGGGCTTCCTGTGCATCGGGATACGTGCCAGCAATGTCGGCAAGGTGCTTGCCCAAAAACTTCATCTCGGCAATTTTTTCCACACAAACGACAATGCTGTCAACCCCATAGCCGCAATAAGCCAACGTGCCATCTTCACGCGCCACGTCCCGCGTCATGTGTACGTTTGCCGTGCGCATACCATCAGCGCCGGTCACATAACGCAAACCCCGGTATTGGGTATCCGACTCCACCATGCCATTGGTGCCAAAAAGTCGGCTCTCCTGATTCACAGGCCCTTCAAATCCATCTGGCAGTATCCAGTTATTATGAAAATCAATGCTCATGCCATTATCGAACTGCACCTTGACCTGCACAGCATCGAAGGCGTCCATACCGTATTCGTTGCGCAGTTTTTTCTTCTGTCCCACTGCGTGGAGAGACACCGGTTTCACTTTGAAGTTAGCAATAAACAAATCTGTCCAATGACATCCCACATAACTAAAGGGATCGCTTTTCTCTGCCCAGGCGCGGAACACCTGCGTGGATACTTCGAGCGGCTCCTCAAGTAACGCCAGCCCATAGAGAGGGTCGCCAATGCGCTGGGCAATATCGTCACGAATGCGCAGATGATCAGGGTCGTACCGCTTGTGCATATCCACCCCCACAAAACGCTCTTCCCGGATGGACGCAGCCAACACAGCATCCGCCTCATTGGCATCCAAAGCCATCGGTTTTTCGGTGATTACATGTACGCCGGCCTTCAAAGCGGCAAGAATCGGCGGGGTATGCAAGTGGTCGGGAGTTGCCACAGCAAGAATGTCGAGTTCAGGAAAATCTCGCAAGATATCCACCCAGGGGGTTTCTCCGTGGTAAGTGGCAAAATCCATACCCCACCTGCCGAATTCCTCTTTTCGCTGTAGGCAGGTTGCCTCAGTGCGCGTCCCCAATGCCACAAACTCAATATGAATGTCCCCCAGTTTCCGTGCCATCGGGTCAAGTCCCAAACGCCCCAGAAAAGGCAACAAACCACTGCGTTCAAGTTGACAGTAGGAACGCAAATGCACATCTCCGCCAAACATACCCGCGCCAACAAGCGCAATTTTCAATGTTTTGTCCATAATTTCCTGACTATCTCCTGTCATCGATGCAAGGTTGCTTCCATAGATATCGTCATTATAACAAGTTCCCCTCCCATATAGCATATTAACTGTTTTCAAGGGCATGACTGGGTATAAATCGCTGGTTTCAAGGGCATTCCAATTTATTTTTAATAAACTCTTGACATTTTGTCTTAAAGAGCGTAAAATAATCACTATGGACTTGGGCAAATTCCATGTACGTGATTATGGCTGTCATTTATGAATATTTTCCTTTGGGATTATTACATATATGTTCAGCATCTGGTGGTGTAGATGGGAATTAGGCATTATAGAGAATTAAGATATGGGAAATCGGGCTGAAGACAACAAGGTCACTCAAAGTAGACCGCCCAAGCAAAACATGCGAAACGTGCACGGCAACAAAGTCAAGCGCGGACAGCTGACTGCTGTACAACAGGGACGTTATGGTACCGGACCTGCACCTTACGGATATAAACGGAACGAGGACGAGAACAAACCGTTGCTAATAAACGACCGTGAGGCAGAGGTAGTGCGCATGATATTCCGTGAGTATGTGCATACGGGAAGCACAGGAAAAGTAGTTGACTTCCTGCACAGCAAGAATATCTTCACGCGCAAAGGCAACAAATGGTCCCGCCAGGCGATTGCAATTATTCTATCCAACCGCACGTACCGGGGGCGTGTCACCTACGGCGATATGGAAACGGACGGCCTTCACGAACCGATTATTGAACCTGCGTTGTTTTACAAGGCAAGTGCAATTCGCGAAGCAAACAGCCGTACCCGAAAAAAATAGCCGCAACGACAACATTAAGGAGTTTTCCATGCTTTCAACGGACCAGACTGTTCTCGTCGTTTTGGATATCCAGGATATTTTTATGCCAGATGACGACAATGTGGTTCAAAAGTATCTGAAGCAAGCCATAAAAATGATCAAAGCAGCACAGGGATTCAACATTCCCATATTGGTCACAGAACAGTATCCGGACCGTTTTGGCCCCACAAATGCGGACGTTCTGGAAGCACTTGGCAACATTGTAAGAATGCCGAAAATTGAATTCGGTTGCCTTGCCAACGACGCGTTTCGGGAGGTGCTCGCAGAAACAGGCCGGAAGCAGATACTGATCACAGGAATGGAAGCCCATATCTGTGTGCTGCAAACGACCCTTGATGCACTTGCCAATGGCTATGAAGTCTATCTCCTGAAAGATGCAATTGTTGCCAGCAGAAAATCGGAATACAAGGCAGGAATGGCACGTATGCAGCAGGCGGGGGCAATTGGCGTCACAGTAGAGATGGCCATATTCGAAATGATGCGACGGGCCGGAACTCCCGAATTCAAAAAGATGCTGCCAATAATAAAGGCATAGAAAAAAACGCCACGATGGCAAGTTCCTCTTTCACGCCCATGTATGATATAATCAAGGCAGTGATTTTGGTTTGGTGTAAGGCAGGAAACCTGCGACAAGTAAGGAATGTGTAACATGGCAAAAAAGACAATTAAGCGAATCCCAGCACCGGCACAGGACATTTTGACCATACTTGACGTCATTCTGCAAGTAGTCAATGTCATTGAGGCCATTTACCGCCTGATCACAAACGTATTCACGCAGTAGACATCAAATGCAGCGCTGATCCTCGCGGGAATGAGGTTGCGGTGTATGGAATGGGAGTACCCGGTGTTGCTTTGGCAATCACCTCAAACGGGCAGTTGGAAGTGTACCTGCTCATCAACGAGTATGCGTTCGTCCACACTGCAATCGTAGCGTTCCCGAATGTGCCGTACAACGGCATCTACGAGGTATTCCGGAACTGATGCCCCTGAACTAAGCAGCAATGTATGAACACCCTCAAGCCAACGCTTGTCTATGGCAGTATGGTCGGGAATTAGGTGGGCTGGCTTGCCCAGTTTCACCGCAATGTCACGCAGACGCCGTGAGTTTGCGCTTTCCGAGTCACCCACGATGAGCACCATGTCCGCTTCCGGCACCAACGACATTACTGCTGCCTGACGGTTACCGGTGGCATAGCAGATATCCGGCTTATGGGGCGCCGTAATATGTGGGAATCGCTCTTGTAGCACTGTAACAATTTCCTTGCAGTCTACAAGGCTCAAGGTTGTCTGGGTAATGTACACCACTTTGTGCGGGTCTTCCACCACCACGGCACGCGCATCTTCCACGGTTTTTACCAGTTGTATGCTATCAGGCGCCCATCCTATGGCGCCAAGGGTTTCATCGTGTCCGGCGTCCCCGATGTAGATAATTGAATACCCCGACGAGGCGTACCTCCGAATCTCATGATGCACTTTATCCACCAGGGGACAGGTCGCGTCAATAATTTTCAGCCCCCGCGCACGCGCCAACTCCCACTGTTCCGGAGCAACACCATGAGCGCTGAAAAGCAGGTGTGCCTCTTCTGGAACATCTTCCAGACACTGCACAAAAACAGCGCCCTTTCGACGCAGTTCTTCAACAACGTGTGCATTATGAACAATATGCTTCAAAACATAAACCGGGCTTCCATAACAATCAAGTGCCTTCTCAACACTCCGAATGGCCCGGTCAACACCGGCACAAAACCCACGCGGTTTCGCCAATATGATGTGCATACTGTCCTCACGCATCTTTAAAAACCCTTATTGTCAAGCCAGGCAAGGGCGCGTGCCGCGATAATGGCCGTCTTGCTGTCAGTAAATCTATATTCAGAAAGGGCATCCCTGACATCTGCGATGGACATATATACAGGTTCAATGCGTTCTTCAGGCTCAAGTTGGGCGCCCATCTGCTTCAACCCGCGGGCAAGATAGAGATGTATCATTTCCGTGCAAAAACCGACGGAAGAAAACACTTTTCCAAGATCAATTATCTCTGTCGCCACAAACCCTGTCTCTTCACGCAATTCCTTGATTCCACACTCTTCAGGCGACTCGCCCGTCTCCAGTTTTCCGGCAGGAGCCTCCAGCATCTCCATTCCCAGAGCAATGCGATATTGACGGACAAATACAAATTCCGTACCCGTAAAAGGCAGTATACAAACGCCCCCCGGATGTTCGACAATCTCACGATACGCCAAGCCCCCATCATCAAGCGTCACCATTCCTGTACGCAGACATACTACTTTGCCTTCAAATACAATTTCGCTTTCGTGCCATTTTTCCATAACATTATTCTACTTTACTTTTGTTTTATCTGTCCATTGCAGCACAGCGGTTCCATAAGATTCGATGGCTAATTTTGCCGTCACGGAAGAACCGTTTCGAACAAATTCCACGGGGGAATCGGAAACAAGATTCCTGCAGAACACAAACGACTCAGGAATATCCTTTGCGTTGATGGTTCCCGCCCATGACGCATCGTCGTGATTGGCAATGACCACATAATAGGCCTCTGCAGACCGGGAACTTGCCCAAGCAACAGGTGGCCCTGCCACAGTCAAAGGCTGCAGCGGCCTGATAACATCGTCCAGCAGGCGCATGGCAACATTGGCAAAGGCAGTGTTGCCCGCCTCAAACCACGGCAGCAGGCAGGTATAAACGACGCCTTTTCCTATCTGATGCGATAAGACGAGCGGTTCTCCACTTCTGGTCTGTGCCAGTACCTCAACAGCGGATTCCCCCATCTCTTTCAGCGTCACAGGACAATAACGAAACACTTCGTTTTCAAAAGCATTTTCACGCCATTGCCAACCTCGACCCACACGCAGTTCGGGCTGAATAGTCGCCCCAACAAGCGATGTCTCTGCTGGCGAAGCGACTCCTGTCGCCCACACCAAGCGTCCGCCATTTTTTACGAATGTGACAAGGGTATCACGCAGCATGTCCGTCATGGGCACAGGGCCCAAAAGAACAAGTACCTCGTAACTCATAATCGCATCAAGTCCGGCATCATCTGCAAGCACATCAATAATATCACCCCAGCGAGAATCGCCCATAGGCCGGTAAGGCGAAGGGTCAATATTGTTCTCAAAAAAATCCGCTCTGGCTTCGTCGCGGTTCACATAAGCGCCAAAAGGAATCGGCGGTTCCGCAGACCAGACTTGTTCCGGAGTGGGCGCAAATTCGGGCGTTATGCAAGACAAGGAAAAGGGAGAAGCAGGCGGGTCGTCCTTTTCATAGTTTCCCTTTGGAAAGGGATCCTGCGCATAGATAGCCCCAGGAAAAGCAACGCCAAAAAAGCCATCGATAGCCCGATCCCCATGCCGATACGGAAGCCTTGCATAATTCCAGGCCTCGTTGGCAGTTCGCCAGTAAGCAGGAGTCATCCATCCGTGATCAGCGGGAAGCATCACCGCCACAGGGACCTCCGCTTTGCCTGGCCGGACAGACTGTGCAACCCGGGCAAAATCATCAATAGCCTTCGCGACAACAGTAGGGCCATCGTTGCGCACAAGCAAGTCGCCGCCTTCAATACGAAAAACCATGGCGCCGCTTATGTAGGACAGCCATAAGTGCCGGGTATAGAACGAAGCAGGTAAATCCTGCACACATCCGTATATCACCCCCCACCATAAGGACAAGTCTATGCCCCAGTCGCATCCAAACTGTCGCGATGCGCCTCGAGCAAAGGCAACCGCCGTCTGTAAGTCTTCTATGTCGTCATTGGCGCGTTCAACAATAATACAGTGGGCGCCGTGGCGTGCGTAATGATGGGACGTACCTGCAAATCCCGCCATCGCCCAAGGGATGACCTCTGGAAAACGATGCACCTCTGCCATGGCGGTGTCAAGATAAGCGTCCAGCATTGTCTTGGCTTCGGCATGTGTCGCAGGAGGCGTACGAAGGTACGTGGCAGAAAACCCCACACCTGCGGAATCATCCTCCATGAAAAACTGAACATGCGGCGAGTCGACATTCACCTGGCTCAACATCTCCAGAAACGCTTCAATATCAGGTGTTGCCATGCCACGACGCGTCCAATGCCATTTACGGGTTTCAGGATGGCCGTGTATCTGCCCGACAACAGTGAAACCTTGGTCTACTACCGGCAACACATCCTCCTGGGATGCGTAGGGCGGCACTTCAATACCCCAACACCAGCCGCACTCGGCCAGCCACTGGGTTACATGGGTAGTTTTGGGTGAAACGTGCAAGTCCCAGACAATCCGTAATGACGACTCTTTTGCTGTATTTACCGCCGCATCAGTAGCGCCCAGTGTCAGCATCATTGCAAGAATCCCTAAACAAGTGCCCACAAGTCCGACTCCTTTTCACCTGTGCCACGTATGTGCAGGCTATTGCAAAAATCACATCTTCTGCATGAGCGCCAGAAATTCTTCGTTGTTCTTGGTCTTCTTCAGTTTTCCTATGAGCAACTCCGCTGCTTCCACAGATTCCAAAGGACTCATCACCCTAAACAACAGCCAGATACGTTCAAGTTCATCACTGGAAATAAGCAGTTCTTCTTTTCGCGTGCGTGATCTATTGACATCAATCGAGGGGAATATACGTTTTTCCATGAGGCGACGATCAAGGTGCAGTTCCATATTGCCGGTACCCTTGAACTCCTCAAATATCACATCGTCCATGCGGCTTCCAGTTTCAATCAACGCCGTCGCAAGAATAGTCAGACTGCCCCCTTCTTCAATATTGCGTGCAGCGCCAAAAAAGCGCTTGGGGCGTTGCAGTGCATTGGAATCCACACCACCTGACAACACCTTGCCGCTGGCGGGAACGATGACGTTATAAGCGCGTGCCAACCTGGTGATCGAATCCAACAGGATAATGACATCACGCTTGTGTTCCACAAGCCTCTTTGCCTTATTCAGCACCATCTCCGCCACCTGCACATGACGCTCAGGCGGCTCATCAAAAGTGGACGCTATAACTTCACCCTTAACTGACCGCTGCATATCAGTCACTTCTTCGGGGCGTTCATCAATGAGCAGCACAATAACAGTGGCCTCAGGATGATTGATGGCAAGGCTGTTTGCTATTTTCTGCAGCAATACTGTTTTTCCGGTAAATGGCGCCGCAACTATAAGACCACGTTGCCCCTTGCCAATGGGCGAAATAAGGTCCATAACGCGCATCGCGATCTCGTCCTGCGTGGTCTCCAGACGCAGGCGCTCATCGGGATGCAGAGGCGTAAGATTATCAAAATTGATCCGCCGATATGCATCGTCCGGACTTTCATGATTTACGGATTCAACCTTCAGCAAGGCAAAATAGCGTTCTCCAGCCTTGGGAGGACGCACATGACCGGTGACACTGTCGCCAGTGCGCAATCCGAACTTCCTTATCTGCGAGGGAGAAACATAGATATCGTCTGGACCTGGCAAATAAGAGTAATCCGGCGAACGCAGGAAACCAAAGCCATCCGGCAGAATTTCCAGCGTGCCTTCCCCATAGGCGGAACCCGCTTTTTCTATGCTGGCCTGCAACAACCGGAAAATCAGGTCCTGCCGCTTCAGACCGCCATATTCGCGCAAGTTCAATTCTTCGGCAAGATCAACCAGTTGTTGCATGGTCATGGACTTCATGTCCCGTATGGCAATATCGGGCCCATCTCCGAGGTCCGGCATGGGTTCATTGGCCACATCCAGAATGGCGGGTCGACGCGGGCCATGTCCTGACCCTCCCGGCCCCCCGGGACGGCGTGGTTTTCCGCCCGGTTTACCCTGCGGCCTGGGGCCTCCTGGACCCGGCTTCCGACGGGGATTGTTGCTTCTGTGGCCATGTGGTTTGTCTGAAGCTGTGTGCTCCGGCATGTGTAATCCTTTCGATGCGCTTCTGTGTCAAAAACGATTGGTTTCTTTACATAGTACATGCGTCAAAAAAATATTGGCGCGTTGTGTTTCTTCGTAAATGCTTAATGAATCTCTGCCCAGTTATTCCCGATGCCCACATCCACCTTTAGCGGAATTTCAAGGTGCACTACATTTTCCATCACATCTTTCATGGTGGCGGCGACGGATTCCACGGAACTTTCAGGCGTTTCCACCACCAGTTCATCATGCACCTGCAGCAAAAGATGGGTATTCTCAAATTCCTTAAACTGTTCGTTAAGCCTCACCATGGCAATTTTAATAATATCCGCGGCAGAACCCTGCACTGGCGTGTTGATGGCCATGCGCTCCGCCCCGTTGCGGGTAACAGCATTGCCACTGTTAATGTCCGTAATATAGCGACGGCGATTGAACATGGTAGTTACATAACCATCCTGTTTCGCTTGTTCTTTTACACGCTCAACCCAACGCAGCACACCAGGGTACATCTCAAAATAACTGTCTATGAACTTCTTGGCCTCTCCCCGGCTAATCCCAAGATTCCGGGAAAGCCCGAAATCGCTTATACCGTACACAACACCAAAATTGACTGCCTTCGCCTGACGACGCATATCCGGGCTGACTTTCTCCGCAGCAACACCGAATACACGTGCTGCCGTATCACGATGAATATCGGCATCCGCCTTGAAGGCGCTCAGCATATTTTCATCGGCGCACAAATGTGCCAGAATACGCAACTCAATTTGCGAATAATCGGCGGCGATAAGACGTAACGAGGCGCTTCCGGCAACAAACCCCTGACGTATACGCCTGCCATAATCCATGCGCACAGGAATGTTCTGCAAATTGGGCGCGCTGCTTGATAATCTACCCGTGGCGGCCACGGCCTGGTTGAAGGACGTGTGGATACGCTTTGTTTCCGGATGCACCAGCTTCGGCAATGCCTCCACATAGGTTCCGCGCAGTTTTTCCAACGTTCTGTACTCAAGAACCGCCTCCGGCAAGGGATGCTCTGACGCAAGCGCCTCAAGCACATCCACATCCGTGGAATAACCGCTCTTCGTCTTCCGAAGCGGCGTCAGCCCTAGTTTTTCAAATAAAATCGCCTGAAGCTGCTTGGGCGAATTAATATTAAACGACTCGCCCGCCAGTTCGTAAATCTGTGATTCAAGTTTTTTCAGGTTCTCGGAAATTTCCGCCCGCAACGACGCAAATTGTCGTTCGTCTATGGCAATGCCCTTCATCTCCATACTCGCCAACACATAAATAAGCGGCAGTTCAACAGTATCAAAAAGGGAATTGAGCCCATCCTTTTCCAGCAGGGGCGTCAATGTTTCCGCCAACCTGTACGTCATATCCGCATCTTCGCACGCATACTCAGTTGCCTTGTCAACAGGAACGCGATCGAAGGTAATAGATTTTGAGCCTGTTCCAATGAGTTCGGAGATGGGAATCTTTTTGTGGTTGAAGTAGTGAAGGCTCAGATCGTCTAAATTGTGCCTTAAACGGGAGGCGTCTGTCAAGTAAGAAGCTACCATGGTGTCCATGACCACACCGGCAAGTACCACGCCTGCACGTTTTAGCACAATCATATCGTATTTGATATTATGGCCAACCTTACCAACGGACGAATCCTCCAAGAGCGGTTTCAGAAGGTCCAGAAGTTCCTTGCCCGCAACCAGAACCGCTGCGCCATCCGAAGCATTCATAAGATCCTCAAGGTCGGGAGGCGCATGACCCACCGGCACATACCATGCGTGTCCGGGACGAGCGCATAATGAAACACCTACCAGCCGCGCAAGCATCGGGTGTACATCCGTGGTTTCTGTATCCACAGCGATTAACCCCGACTTACGCATCTCCTTGATAACCTGTTTGAGTTTTTCCGTTGTATCTGCCAGATGGTATTCCTGCGCAACCCTTTCTGGCACTTCTTCAGGAAGCATTTCCGCCAAAAGAGTATGAAAACCCAGTTCTTCAAAGCAGGATTTCAACTGTGACGCTTCCCAAGGCTTGCGCAAACACCCCTCCGGTTCAATTTCCAAAGGCACATCCGTCTTTATAGAGGCCAGTTCACGCGAGAAAAAGGCCTGTTCCTTGTCCTGTTCAAGATACTCCCGCTGTTTTCCCTTAATCTCATCGATATGTTCATAGAGGTTTTCAAGCGTCTGGTACTGGGATAACAAATTGCGCGCCTTGACCTCGCCAATCTGGCGGACACCGGGAATGTTGTCCGCCGTGTCACCAATGAGCGCCAGTGCATCACGCACATTACTAGGTTCAACACCGAAACGAGTGCGTACCTCTTCCAGACCACTCCATGCCTTCTCCTCGTCCTTACCAGGATCATACATGCGCGTGTGCGCACTCACAAGTTGCATCAGGTCTTTGTCGCCACTAACCAAGACGACCTCCATGCCTGCCTTCTCTCCCATCACCGCCAACGTGCCAATAACATCATCGGCCTCCACATCAGGCACAACAAGCAGGGGTAGGTTCAGTGCGCGGACCACATCATACATGCGTGGAAACTGCTCTATAAGTTCTGGCGGTGCCTTTACCCGGGTTGCCTTGTACTCAGGATACATCTCATCCCGGAAATTTTTCCCCGGTGCATCAAACACGACTGCAATGTAATCGGGATCGCGCTCCCGAAGCAACTTAAGTAGAATCCGAGTAAACCCGTAAATGGCATTGGTTGGTCGGTTATTCCCGTCTGTCAATCTCGCATTGATAGCATGAAAAGCGCGAAAAGCAAATGCCATTGCGTCAATTAGGTAGAGTTGTTTTTTCATACGCGTTGCTCACCGGGCATAAAAGTTCCTTGCACCTACTTCAACAGCCGGCGCCCTTCAGAAGACTTGATGCCAGAAATGATTCGCTGGAAGCCTTCTTCGTTACTGCATGCACTAATCGCCTCTTCCTTTGAAACGATCTTTTTTTGGTACAGTTCCACCGCATACTGATCAAAACTGCGCATGTCACTATCCACTTCAATAATACCGTGAAGTTTATCAAGATCGCCATCCAAAATAGCATCCCGCACAATGGGTCGTCCCCCCAACAGGATTTCTACCGCAGGAATACGGCCGCCACCGATTTTTTTCAGCAAGCGCTGGCATACCACGCCCTGAAGCGTATAGGCAATCTCCTGGCGGATCAGATCGCGTTCATTCTGCGGAAAATAACTGATCATACGGTTAATCGTATCTATGGAGGAAGTGGTGTGCAGGGTACTGAACACCAAGTGCCCCGTTTCAGCGGCGCTTAACCCGGCACGTATCGTTTCTATATCGCGCATTTCACCCACGAGGATAACGTCCGGATCTTCACGCAGCGCCCCGCGCAAAGCATTGGCAAAGGAATGGGTATCACGTCCCACCTGGCGTTGCGAAATAATGCTTTTCTTGTCCGTATAAACGTATTCCACGGGGTCTTCAACTGTTATAATGTGAGAACGTCGCTGCTGATTAATAAAATCTATCATTGCCGCGAGAGTCGTGGATTTCCCACTGCCCGTCACCCCGCAAACAAGGAATAAGCCGCGATGCTTAAAGCAAACGGACTTCACAACATCCGGAATATTGATTTCCTCGAAAGGCGGCGGTTCTTCGGGGATAAGGCGTAAGGCAATGGCCATAGCGTTGTTTTTAACGTATCCACTGCAACGTAGATACCCTATACCTGCTGCGTGATACTGGAAACTGGTTTCACGTTCCGTCTCCAATGCATTAATTTCCTGCTGCCCCCCCAACTGCAACACAAACTGGTACATGTCCTCACTGGTAATGATAGGGGTATCCGGCATAGGCTTCAAGTCATTGTCAACCCGCATGAAGGGACGATTACCCGCACGCAGATGCAAGTCAGACGCGTTGTTTGCCTTCATTACTTCAATTAATCGGTTAATATTAAAATTATTGTTGGTATAGGAACTGACCTCAAGCGCCCAGGTCTGAGAACGTATACTCTTTGCTGAATGTTGTTCTATGATGCCGTCTAGGGGGGCAAGCAGCGGCAACTGTCGCCACTCAAAAGGCGGCACGGTAACTTCACAATTTCCATCCTCATACTTGGCCCGCAACCCAAGACGCGCATTGGCGAAAACTGCATTCAATGTCTCCGTCGCCACTCCCTCACGCAATGGGAAGGTAATACGCATAACGTCAATCTTGTTGTTCAGGTTTTTTCCCTGAACATATATTCGACACCCTTCCGTATTGAATACAGCCTCTTCAGGGAGCCCCGTGGCCTTAATCATTTCTGTAATACCGATGCGAAATACATCCAGGATCGTACTTGTTGATTGACTGCCAATTAGCATACTGCTGCGTTCCTATGATCAGTCCGCGCACCGTGAACGCATGACTGTGGGTTTATAGTGGAGGGGAAAAGGCTAACATACCTCCGCCTGCAGACGGTCAGCATGATATAGTTGATTTATAGCATGATAGGCCATCAAAAATCAAAAACATAACAACCGCGGGTTGAAAGGCGAATTCCCCACATTGCGCATTTTCACACCAACTGCAAAAAGGTTGTCACTGAAGAAGTTGCTCTTGTATTTTCTCAATGAGTACCTTAATCGAAAAGGGTTTCTGCAAAAAATTCTGGTTCTGATTGCTGACACCATGATTCAACAGGGTATCCCCCGTATAACCGGACATGTACAGCGCCTTTACATCAGGGCGAAAAGACTTAATTTTTTCGTACAACGTAGGCCCATTCATCCCCGGCATCACGACATCACTTAACAGCACGTGAATAGGACCATCATGCGTTCGGGCAATTTCAAGCGCCTCGGCCGTGGAAGAAGCAGGAAGCGCGTTATAACCATATTTTTCGAGGGCGCGCTTCGTCAAATGGAGAATTGAGGGCTCATCTTCCGCCAGCAAGACGGTTTCTGCATTTCCCGAAAGTTGTGTGGATGTTGTCTTGGGGGGAACAATGCCGCTCTCCGTGGTGCGTGGCAGAAAAATAGTAAACATAGTACCTTTGTTCGGCTTACTGTCTACGAAGATATGACCGTCATTTTGCTTTACCGCACCGTAAACTGTTGAAAGCCCAAGTCCCGTTCCACGTCCTTCCTCCTTCGTTGTAAAGAATGGCTCGAATATATGTTCCACAGTATCCGCATCCATTCCAACACCTGTATCCTGCACGGTAATCATTACATATTCCCCCTCAGGAACCTCCTGCCGTGGATGACGCTTTTTGTCGTAGCAGACATTTGCCGTTTCAATTACCAACTTACCCATTTCTGTAATGGCATCCCGGGCATTAATGGCAAGATTAGCGATAATCTGATCCAGTTGGGACGGATCAATCAATATAGGCCAGGGATTGGCAGCAGGACGCCAGTCTAATTCGACATTTTCGCCTATAAGCCGTTGCAGCATTTTCAACATACGAGATACCGCATCATTCACATCCAAAACACGAGGTGTAACGCTCTCTTTGCGCGCAAAGGCCAGCAGTTGCCGGGTGAGATCTATGGAACGCTGAGTAGCCAATTCAATTTCCTGAAGATCCGAGTACAGCTGGCTTTCCGGGTTGATCTGTTCCAGCGCAAGTTCAGTCTGTCCGATAATAACAGCAAGCATATTGTTGAAGTCGTGCGCAACACCGCCTGCCAAACGCCCTATAGACTCCATCTTCTGCGCCTGAAGCAACTGTTCCTGCAAGGATTCCCGCTCCTCCTCGGCACGTTTTCGATCTGTAATATCCACAACAGTGCCGCAGGCCACTGGATGTGGTATAGATTCCAAGTGCAAAAAATCAGCCGATACAATAACCCATCGCGGACTTCCATCTTTATGAATAAACCTCTTCTCCAATTCATAAGTAGCCCCCTCCCCAGCAATAAACTTCTTGTTGTACATCTCTTCATAAGCCCAGTCTTCAGGATGTGTAATATCCTTAACGGTCATTCCCCGAAGTTCATCCTGCGTGTAACCGACAATGCGCACAAATCCTTCGTTGGCATCAATAAAGCCCTGAGATTCTGTGTTAATCAGGACAATACCAATTGGGCTTACTTCGTAAATCCCGCGAAAACGCTCCTCACTTTCGCGCAAGGCCAGTTCGGCCAGTTTGCGTTCCGTAATATCGGTATGGGTGCCAGTAATATGTGCCGCCTTACCATCAGTAGTTTGCTCAACAACATAACCGTAAGCCTGCATCCAACGCCATTCGCCGTCCTTGCTCTTCATACGAAACTGCAAATCAAAATCACGGCCCGTATGAATGTTAGCATTCACATAGGCTTCGGCATGACCCCTATCGTCAGGGTGCATCAAGTCACGCCAGGTGTTGTAATGTTGCGGAAACTCATGGGGGGAATATCCCAGAATGGTAAACCAACTTTCGTTATAGTATACCTTCTCCTCAAAGGGCCAGAACTCCCAGATACCAACGCGACCCGCCCTCAAAGACAGGGAAAGGCGTTCAGCATTAATATGCAAAGCGTGGCTAACACGTTTCTGATCGGTAATATCTTCGTAAGTGCCCAACACCCCAATGATATTGCCATCGGTATCCCGTAAAGGCACCTTGCTGGTTCGCAACCAAATTAAACTGCCTTCCGGTGTCGTCTGTGCCTCTTCGTAGCCAAGTTTTGCAACACCGGTTTCCATTACCCGCGCATCATCTGCGCGGTATTGGTCAGCCTGCTGATGCCAGCCCAAATCGTAATCGGTTTTGCCGATAAGATCATCCGGCCTCTTCGCCCCTGCATCGCGTGCAAAAGAAATGTTGCATCCCAGATAACGTGAATCACGGTCTTTCCAGAACACCCGCACAGGAACGGTGTCCATCACATCACGGAGTAATTGGCGCGATTCCCGAAGTCTGTTTTCAGTTCTTTTGCGACCGGTAATATCCAATACGGTAAAGGTGGTTCCGCGGGAAGAATCGTCCTTGTCGATTGCAGTGGCATGCAATAACACTTCAATAATTTCACCATTCTTGCGTACCAACTGGGTTTCAAGCGTACCCGTTGCATTCTCGTTTTCAGATATCTGTCTATTCTTTTCGCGCCCAATAGATTCATAATCCCCATCATTGGGGTAGAGCATGCGCGAACTTTTTCCGATCAGTTCTTTCCGTGTATAACCGGACATAGTGCAAAACTGATCGTTCACATCCACAAAAACACGGTTAACCTCTATACCAATCCCGATCGATGCCGTGCGAAAAACACTCTGAATCTGCTTTTCCTGTTCCAGCGCATCCTGGGTACGTTTGTCAAGCAGGTCTTCGACCCTCAGCAATGCTTTTTCTCTTCGGGCACGGGCGCATACTTCAAGCAGATGATCAGGCATAACAGGTTTACGCAGGTATTCCGAAACACCGTGCTGCATCCACGTCAGAGCCTGCTCGGGATTCGGGCTCGTCGCGATCACCACAACGATGCAATTGGGGTTGTAACTGCGAACCTGATCAAGGAGCGCGGTTCCCGTAGTTTTAAGGATGGCACTATCCATGACCAGTATATCTGCAGGGCATTTCTCAAAGACGCTGCATATTTCTTCACCTGAAAAGGCGGCAAGCGTTTCGTAACCACTCTCATCGAATGCATCCACAATCGTTTTTGAAAACATGGGCTCATCGGTGGCGATTAGCGCACACGACTGGTGGGTAAATTGCTTTCCTTGAAGCAACGCATTTGCGGTTTCAATCAGTTCGCGGCCATCCACCGGAGCGGCAAGAAAGGCATCGGCGCCCAGGTCCGTTGTAATGCGGCTGGTGGCTTCTCCCGAAAACGTGGCGGAAATCACCATGATGGGCGTGGCATTAAGATCAACATACTCGTGTGAACGCAATAACCGGCAAAAACGCCAACCGTCCAGTTCAGGCATATAAAGATCGGTCACAATGAGGTCGGGTGCACCGTTGGCCTGCATGTACGCAAGCGCGTCGGCAGCACCAGGGAAAGACATCGTCTGAAAGCCTCCTTTGGCAAGAAGACCGGAAAGAAGTTTCAGCTGCAGCACATCATCATTCACCACAACCGCTACAGGCAGTCCACCCAATTTCCTCTTTGAATTCATTATCCGGCATCCTTTTCATTCAGCCTGTCGAAATAAACCACACGATTTCGCCCTCTCTCTTTTGCGGCATATAACGCCGAGTCAGCATTGGCAATTATGGCGTCTATTGAAGAATCATGTTGTCCTATGGCCACACCGATACTGACGGTAAGCGAAACGGGGCCCGCTTTGGTAAGGATAGGTTCATCTGCCACATAATCACACAAGCGCCCAAAAAAGTCCTCATCCGATTGATCATGTAATTCAGGCGCCACCAACAGAAACTCCTCTCCCCCGAACCGTCCCAGAAGATCGTACTTACGAATATGCTGCAGAATACGTCTGGAGAAACCACAAAGCACTTCATCGCCCGCCTGATGTCCATATTGATCATTGATCTGCTTGAAATGATCCAGATCAAAAAGCCCAACGCTCAACTGCGATTTCTTTCTTTGTGTGCGCGCCAGTTCGCGTTCCAGACCTTCTATAACCGCACGCCGGTTCAGAATATCAAGCAGCGGATCGTGAGTGGCCTGATAGGAAAGCGCATCTCGCGTCCGTATCAGTTCCGATTGCAGTTCCACCATCCGACGTCCCACATCCACCCGCGCTCGAAGTTCCTTAACATTATAGGGTTTGGAAATAAAATCGTTGGCGCCAGAGTCCAACCCAGCCACGATGTCCCCCTTGTCATCGCGCGCGGTCAACAGAATCAGATAAGGAGGATTGTCTGCATGCAGTTCCTTTATGCGCCGACAGACCTCCGGCCCGTCCATTTTCGGCATATTCCAATCAATAACAGCCAACTGCGGGGCGTCAGGCTCCTGAAGCGCCTGTAAGGCTTCCTGGCCATCGCAGGTTACGACAGGTGAAAATCCCCATTGTTGCAGAATGGCATCCAGCATGGTGCGCGAAGTGATATCATCCTCTGCGATAAGAACTTTCATGTTTCCTCCATGGCTTGTTCGGTTAATACAAGTTGTTTTTCCAGTTCTGGAAGCATTGTTTCCATTTGTTCACAATCGCCAGACTTTCCGGCCGTTTCAATTGCTGCCGCAATATGACTCAGTGCTATGGCACCCAGATTCGCAGCAGCACCCTTGATGGTATGGGCCTGACGTGTGGCGCCATCGCAGTCATTTTCCGCCAGATACTGTTTAAGCGTTTCAAATTGTTTCGGCATATCCGATAAAAAGGTACTTATCAACACCCGCGCTAAATGTTCATCGCCCATCAAGCGCGACATCATTCCTTCCCTATCAAACACAGGTTCCGATGTCACTGATTCCTCTTTTATTTTAGGGATTATAGAATCGTGTTTCACCTTTTTCTTTTCCGGCAACCATTTCTTTAGCATTTCGAGCAACAATTCAGGATCAAGGGGCTTGCTCAAGTAGTCGTTCATCCCGGCTTTTGTACACCTATTGCGGTCTTCCTGTGCGGTATGGGCGGTCATCGCAATAATGGGAATGTTGGGATTGATAACTACAGGCGAATACTTTCGTATAATGTGTGTCGCCTCAAATCCATCCATTTCGGGCATTTGCACATCCATCAATACCAAGTCGAAGTGACCGCTTTTCAACGCATTCAGTGCTTGCTGCCCATTATTGGCTACCTCTACGGAAACATTGAATTTCTTGAGCAAACCCATTGCAACCTGCTGATTGATCAAATTGTCTTCGGCCAACAGAACCCGCGCATGATACTTGCGCAATTCCCGCACGGAATGGCGGGTTACAATAGCATGTCTGCCTCTGGACCGAGCGGCACTTTTTTCAGCATTGCTCTGCGCCATAGCAATGCTCAGACAGTCAAAAAGATCGGACTGGCGCACCGGTTTGGTCAGATAGGCGGCGAACCCAATGTCTTCCAAACGACGGGCATCACCACGCCGCCCGATGGAAGTCATCATGACCATAGCCGTGTCCTTCAGTCCCTCGTCACTGCATATTTCCTTGCCCAGCGCCTCACCATCAAGGCCGGGCATCAACATGTCAAGAATGGCCAGGTTATAGGCCTGTCCGGATGTACGCGCCTGGCGCAACATTGCCAGCGCATTGATACCGTCTGGCGATTCGTCCGTCATGATGCCCAACGCCGCTAACTGTGCGCATAGCATTTCACGATTTGTGGCATTGTCATCCACTACCAGCGCCCGCACACCACGCAGGTCTACCGAAGGTGCTGGCTGATTCTCCTGTTCTTCTCTGACCGGCAAGCGCAATTCAAACCAAAACTCTGATCCTCTGCCTTCTTCACTGGAAAGCCCTAATTCCCCTTCCATCAACTCCACCAGCTGCTTGGTTATGGCAAGACCAAGACCTGTACCGCCATATTTGCGAGTTGTTGAGGAGTCCAGCTGCGTGAAACTCTGGAAAAGTGTGCTCATCTTATCAGCCGGAATGCCGATACCTGTATCCTTGACAGAAAAATGAAGCAAGGCGCCCGCTTCATTTTGATCAACCAGTGAAACACGCACAACTACCTCGCCTTGTTCCGTAAACTTAATGGCATTCCCCGCGAGATTGGTGAGTAGCTGGCGTATCCGTCCCGGGTCGCCGCGCAGCAGCGCAGGTGTCTCCGGATCAGCAGCACATACGAACTCAATTTCCTTTTCCTGCGCCTTGACAGCAAGTAATATGGAAAAATCATCAAGCAGACTGTGCAAATCAAAGTCAATGTTTTCAATTTCCAGCTTTCCCGCTTCTATTTTTGAAAAATCGAGGATGTCATTGATAAGCCAGAGAAGGGATTCACTGCTTTCACGTATAACCTCCGCATTATGACGCTGTACCCTTGAAAGGTTGGTATCCAGCAACAATGAGGTCATACCAATGATGCCATTCATGGGCGTGCGTATCTCATGACTTACATTGGCAAGAAAAGCACTTTTTGCGGCATTGGCCATTTCTGCAGCAGCCGCCATCTCATTGGCAAGTTTAATCGCTTCTTCCAGGCGCCGATTGCTCTGAAGGAGTTCCTCTTGTGCTTTCTTACGATCGGTTATATTCCGAATGATGCCAACAGCGTGCCATTGCCCTCGCAGTTGAACGGCTGAGAGCGACAGTTCTATCGGGAATTCCCTGTTACTCTTATCCATGGCGACGAGTTCCACCACATTCCCAACAGCAGCCCCTTCTCCAGTATTTTGAAAATGGGAATAGGCAGTCAAATGACCTTCATGATACCGTTTCGGCGCAAGGAGTTGATGCAGATTCCTACCAAGAACCTCATCGTTGCGGTACCCGAAAATCCGTTCTGCAGCAGCGTTCCATAAGGATATATTGCCTGCTTCATCAATCATGATGATGGCGTCCTGGGCGGCGTTTAATACGGTGTTGATGCGTGCCTGGCTGTCACGCAGTCTTTCCTCAGCCTCTTTGCGCTCTGTTATATCACTGTGCGAACCGGCCATACGGAAAGGAATGCCCTGTTCATCACGCAACGCCTCGCCTCGGGCCAGCACCCAAATATAATGACCGTCTTTATGCCGGAACCGAAACTCAAT
>CAZBNU010000001.1:39533-41021 GCA_964493075.1 uncultured Nitrospirales bacterium
GATTTTGTTGCAGAAACACTACCGTCAGGTTGCGTTTCGGACGACAAATCCAGCGGGCCCAGCTGCATGAATTCCTGATTTGTGTTCACCTTGAACATTTCCAGGGCCGCAGAGTTTGCCGCAGTAAATTTCTCTGCAGCAACGTCGTATATCACCATAGCATCTCGCGAACCCTCAAACAAGACACGATACGTGGCTTCACTTTCGCGCAATGCCTCTTCAATAATCTTCCGGGTAGTGATATCGCTCAGAATCCCATCAATACGGATAACTGTGTTATGTTCATCATAAATACATTTGCGTCTATCCCGCACCCAGCAGGTGCTTTCATCAGGGCGCACGATGCGATATTCGATTTCCACCGTGCCTGTATTTTTCAGGGTTTCCCATATCCCTTCAATTGTCCCTTTATCGTCAGGCAAAATAACTTCTGCCCATAAATTCGGATTTTCGTAAAATTCTTTAACAGAACGGCCGTATAACTGTGTGGTGGCGGGAGTCATATATTGCAGTTCAAGATGCGGGAACGGCGAGGCCGACCAAATCACATCTTCTACCGAGTCGAGGATATTCGCAAAACGCCGCCTGCTCTCTACGAGTTCCAACTCCATTTTCTTGCGTTCGGTAATGTCCTGGCTGGAACCGCGATACCCGCTAACCTTGCCCACGGAATCCAGAATTGGCAGCCCATTGGCAAGCAATGTAACGGCATGTCCATCTTTGTGAATAAAGTGATTTTCAAACCCCTTAAATTGACGCTGCTGGGCGAGTATTTTTTTTGCTTTTTCCTTGAACGCCTCCCGGCCCTCATCAGGGTGCAAATCGTAGTAATGAATCTTGCCGACGACTTCTTCAGGAGAATAACCTAGAATATCAAAGACAGCGGCGCTGACGTAAGTATACAAGCCTGTCTCGTCAACTTCCCAGATGATTTCCCGGCTTTGCGCTGCAGTCTGCTTGAAACGGTCGTTGCTTATCGCCAGTTCGCGACGCGTATGGTACTCGTTCGTCACATCCCGAAATACCAATACTGCGCCGATGACCTCTCCCGTGGAAACACGTATCGGGGCACAACTATCGGCAATGTGCCTTCTCGAGCCATCCCGGTTGATTAAAACCGTGTGATTCGCCAATTCAACGACAATCCCTTCTTCAAGGGTTTTCCATATCGGGATTTTCGCCTTTTCGCCTGTAGTGGCATTGATGATGTCAAAAACCTCCGAAACAAGATGACCACAGGCGTCTTCAGCCTTCCATCCTGTAAGATGGGATGCTGCAAGGTTCATACCAACCACGGTTCCTGATATGTCCGTACTGATTACGCCATCACCAATGGAATTCAATGTGGCTGCGATGCGGGCTTCACTAAGACGCAACGCTTCCTGGGAAGCCTTGATTTCAGTAATATCATAGAATGCAGCCAACTTACAGGGGGTACCGTCGCTATCAGTAACCGGCGCCTCACAAACTTCGAATATGCGCCCTGGC
>CAZBNU010000001.1:41121-67078 GCA_964493075.1 uncultured Nitrospirales bacterium
GGCAAGAAAAGTACGGCGATTGGTGAGCGATGCCACAAAGGCAGTTAGCACCAGGGTAATCAGTACGCCCGCCAACAACACACTGCGGCCTATCCACAACGGATGGGCCGCAATCCAGGAAAGCTCTGGGTGCATGACCAACGCATAGGACTTCCCGAAAACAGATAGCGGAACACGTACACACAAATCTTCAGGTCGGCAATATTCACAAAATTTACTATTTGCAATCTTTTTTGAAGAAGAGGCCAGGAAAACCGGGCTTTTGCCGGGCATAATCTGAAACAGATTCACCACAATTCCCGATTCCTGTCGGCCAGACTGCGCTATTGCACGTTGCAGCATAGGAAAGAACTGAAATGTAAGCAGTGCAAATCCATACAATTCTTCTTGCCTATATACAGGTTGAAAAACCAACAGCCCTCTTCTCTCTCCTGCCTCCTGCACCAGGATGATGGGGTCTGTTCCCGTAGCCATTCCTGTTGCGATAGTTTCCTGCAACGCTTGAAGTCGCACAGATTCGGATCCAACATCATAACCGTACACCATTTCGTTGCCGGATTCAGGCGCTACATAAAACACGGGATAGTACACATCGCGACTGGCAGCGGGAATACGTTCCCGACCTTTGGTGCGCTCCCATACTACGAAATCGTCAACCCCTTGCGCATGCGCATCTTCTTTTATATCTTCCAGAGAATCAGCTGGCACAACACGCGCCCATTCCCAAGACTGTGAAAGGCCATCACGCGCCAGTATAGCGGCAAAGCGCTGAAATTCCTTTAAGTCTACCGTGTCGCTGCCCTCAAACAGACTCCCAAGACTCTTCAGGCGATTGCGCATGTTAAACATGGATTCAGTAACAGCGCCTGCATGGGCTCTCGCAAGGGCCGAATACGATTGATAGCGGGCCTGCTGCTCTGACCCGTGCAATAACCAGGCAATGGCTATAGTGAGTACAAGACCAGTAAAAGCACATAATACGGCCTCAATATAACGCCAGTGCATGTATCGCTTTGGGGGAAGGGTATGCCGCCACCCAAGCAAACCGTTGCCCACCATAAGTGCCGTGAGTAACAACAGGGATACGAACAACGGCAACGCACGTGCATAGAGCATGGTCGCTCCCCATACCTGAGCGTCAATATCAGCACCCACAACCATCAACACCCGGCTGTCAACCGGATTAATCACCGGAACGAGAGCGGTAATAAAAGAACCATACTCATCTGTATACACGCCTGTGGTCATGGAACGGGCTTCTTTGAATACAACCGGCAACTCTTCTGGAGGATACTCGTAGACCGTGCCGGGAGGCGATGCCAACGGATCGTTTTCCTCCAGGCTCTCAGGGCCGAAAACAAATTTTCCATTGCGCTGGGCAACACTAAATACATAACGCAATTGTGTAGTCGCAGCAGACGCCTTCATCTGTTCCGTTAATCGACGAAATACAGGGGTAAGCTTATCGTCAACAGTAAAAGAGAGTTGTTGTGCCCACTCAGTATTTATGGTAAGCGCTACAGAGGATACATTGGCAATCAGAATTTCCCGCCCCTCTAAATCGGCTTTTTCCCCCAGTTCATGAGAAGTCCACCAGCCACCTGCAAGAAGCAACAATGCCGCAACTGGAATCACCCATTGCTGAAACCAGCGTGTGTTTGCAGAACCACTATTTCGCGCGCGCCACGCAAAGTAAACTCCCGGCAAAGCAATTAAAATAAAGGCTGTTCCGTAAACCATAAAAATTGCATCTACAATCATCAATGAATTCCCCTGATTGTTTCAACGCATACCGTACAATGGACACTCACTCTATTTTAACACATTTTTACCGCAAACTGGTTCAGACATCCTTTTTTTTATGAACTCCGATTGCCGCACATGTTTTGCCAGAGTGTATCATCGGCACAACACGCCGGTATACCGATATCGGCGACATGAAGTTCTCCGAGAAAGTGCTGGGCAGCAGCAGTAGTAAAGCCTGCTTTGGAAAATGCGAAAGTTACCGTAACATCAGCCCGAATGGATATGCCGCAAGACTCGCCAGTATCCGCATTCAATCCTGACGGGACATCCACCGCAATGGTGCGTACTGCTGGCCAGGCTTCAATGGCTGTTCGTATGGTCCCTTTAACTTCTCCTCTTGTTCCTGTACCGAGCATGGCATCCACCAGCACCGCGCAGTCAGAAAGCGTACCCATCGCAGCACGAACCGATTCCGTGTCAGTGGCAATATGGATTTCACCACCAAGTCGCCTGTAGGCATTCATGAAAATGGCGGCATCCCCCTTTATGGACGTCGAATCCGCCAGCAGCACCACGCGTGTTTCGTATCCAGCCAGCAAACAAAGCCTCGCAACCACAAATCCGTCTCCGCCGTTATTGCCTTTTCCGCAAACCACACCCACCGGGCCTGAATGAATCTCGTTGAATACAGCCGCCCCGGCATTGTTCATCAACACCACACCGGGAATCCCAATGTCTTCAATACAACGACGGTCCGCTTCGCGCATCTGCGCCACACTCAAAGTCTGCATATCAACCTCCTCGCCCGAATAGTTCATTTCATTAACACTCATACGTTATAACAAAAAGTTGCCCTCAAGCAAGCCGCTGAAAAAGTTCATCCGTCGTCGTTGCAGGCGCCATACAGGACCGGTTTCTGCACACCCACACACAGGGACTTCCGTCCACCGCATTTCGCCCGCGAACAAGCGGTATATTGCGCTTTCTTTCCGCTTCTCCCGCATATACAATCACACGACCTGGGATGAATTGTTCTCCGACCACGGTCTGGAATGCCTTCATGGCGGGATATTCCCTATCACCACCCAAGGTAATTTCTACCGCACCAGATAACCGCATCTCCGCTGCTGTCAGAAAACTCAGGGCAGCAGACGGCGCCCTTTGCATCATAGGCGCGGCGGCGCGTAGAGTATTCTCAGCCAGCGACCGATACCGTTCCTCTCCTAAAACCGCTGCCAGCCGGATCAACACCAAATACGCCATCGAATTGCCTGATGGCTCAGCCGTATCGTGCATGGAGTACATACGCACCAGTAAATGCCTGTGTTCTTCCCCGGTAGAAAAGAAACCGCCCCCTTCGCCGTTATGAAAACGACCGATCATCTCCTCTACGAGATTTTGGGCAAGTTCTATCCACGAAAAATCTGCAGTATATTCATACAAGTCAATGCAGGCGTTTGCAAATGCGGCATAATCATCGAGATAAGCTGGCAGATGTGCCTTTCCCGCGCGCCAAGTACGCAAGAGGGTGCCGTTGGCGAACATGACATCCCGTAGGAACGTCCCTGCTTTCAATGCAGCATTCCCATAATGGGCATCGCCAAAGGCAAGCGCAGCCCTGGCAAAAGCGGTAATCGCCATGCCGTTCCAGGATGTTAACACTTTGTCATCTGTTTTGGGAGCAGTACGCTGTTGCCGTTCAATCAGCAGAACGGTGCGCATAGCCGAAAGGTCGCTATCACTTCTTTCACGAAAAAGCACGTTCTTACCATGATGGCCGCTGTCGTGGGAGGCAAAGTTGCCGCCCGGTTTTACTCCGTAAGCTGCACAAAACTGATTGCCCTCCTCTTCCCCCAGCAATCCCATGATTTCGTCATACGTCCAAAGGTAATAAGCACCCTCGCCTTCCTCACTGTCCGCATCCTGTGATGCATAGAATCCCCCTGCGTTGTCCTGCATTTCCCGGACCAGATAATCCAGGGTTTCCCGCAGGATCACGCGATAATCATCCCTGCCCGTAGCCTGCCAGGCCTCCAGATAAGCAACAGCAAGCTGCGCGTTGTCATAAAGCATCTTCTCAAAATGGGGAACCCGCCATTCTTCATCAACGGAATAACGATGAAACCCGCCCCCCAGATGGTCGTAAATGCCGCCTGATCGCATGCGGTCCAGCGTCTCAGTAGCCATGGACATCAAATTTTCCCGTCCTGTCCTTTTGTGAACACGCAACAACAAGGCAATTGCACTACTGGAAGGAAATTTTGGCGCCTGTCCCCAACCGCCCCAACGGGGGTCAAAGGAATCTTCCAACACCTTTACCGCCTCATCACACAAGGATTCCGCCGGGATATTGTCGGTACCGGTAATAACCGCCGCCTGACTTTGGATAAGCGTAACAAGTTGACTGGCATTCTGTAAAAGCCGAGTTCTGTCACCGGCCCAAAAGGCGACAAGTTGCTCAAGCACCTCCCGAAATCCGGGTATACCATATCGTCTTTCCGGAGGGAAATAAGTGCCACCGTAAAAAGGCCGCAAGTCCGGGGTCAGGAATACACTCATGGGCCATCCCCCCTGCCCCGTCATGGCCACCACTGCCTTCATATAGATTTCGTCAAGATCAGGCCGCTCCTCCCGATCCACCTTGATATTGATGAAATGCCTGTTCATAAGTTCGGCCATAGATTCATCTTCAAAACATTCGTGCTCCATCACATGACACCAGTGACATGCCGCATAACCAATGGACAAAAAGACGGGCTTGTCCTGCACAATTGCCTGCTCCAATGCAGCATCATCCCAAGGCTGCCAAGCGACCGGATTGGCAGCATGTTGTTGTAAATAAGGGCTTATTTCTCCCGCCAACCTGTTTTCTAATCTTACTCTTGAAGGTTCCATAAATTCCCTATATCCTTATCCGGAAGTTGTTAATCATCGCACCCTGTGGGTAACATACAAGCAACAAAACACATTCCATCCAACCCATAAACTGCCCCTATCCCACCTTTATAGCCATGAGAGCAAAAATCAGCATTTTAAAGCCATCAGAACGGTCCACTTGCCTGTTTATTGTATTTGCAGTGTCCGGTTAGGTATAGTTTTGAGCCAAGTAACGTGGATATGGATATTGGGGCGGGGAAACAGCAGGCGCCATAAATCTTGGCAGATGCACGTTTTTATTGGAAACTTCCTGATGTAAAAAGAGGATATTGTACATTGAAGTTAGTAATTGTAGAGTCGCCCGCCAAGGCGACAACCATTGGAAAATTTCTCGGCAGCGACTATAAAGTACTGGCAAGTTTCGGGCACATTCGCGACCTGCCAAAATCGGCCAGCGAAATACCTGCGTCCGTAAAATCAAAGCCTTGGGCACGTTTAGGGGTTGATGTCGATGGTGACTTCGGGGCTGTTTACGTAGTGCAAAAGGAAAGCCGCAAACATATCGCCGAAATAAAAGAATTATGCAAAAATGCCGACGAAGTTATTCTCGCTACGGATGAAGACCGCGAAGGAGAATCCATCAGCTGGCATCTGCTTGAGATTCTCAAGCCCAAGGTACCCGTTAAACGCATCGCTTTCCACGAAATAACCAAGACCGCTATAAACGAAGCCATGCAACAACCCAGAAGCGTTAACGACCAACTGGTACGCGCTCAGGAAACACGACGCATACTGGACAGACTGTTCGGGTATGAGTTATCGCCGGTATTGTGGCGTAAAGTACGCAGCAAACTCAGTGCGGGCCGGGTGCAAAGCGTTGCCCTTCGCCTGGTGGTTGAACGCGAAGAAGAACGACGTGCTTTCATGAAATCCGCCTACTGCGACGCAGAAGCGACGTTGTCCAAAGACGGGAAATCCTTCAAGGCCACCCTGACCAACGTGGACGGAAAACGCATTGCCACCGGCAAAGATTTTGATCCTGAAACAGGAAGACTGAAGGCGGCGGAAGAAAACCGTGTGATGTGGCTTCAGGAAGAAGAGGCCAAAGCGCTTACCAATCGCATGGGAGCGGCAGTACCGTGGAAGATATTTCGGGTAGAACAAAAAGAAACCCGAATGCGACCTTACCCGCCCTTTATCACTTCTACCATGCAACAGGCTGCCAGCAGCGCCCTCAATTTTCCTCCGCGAAAAACGATGCAGGTGGCACAAAAACTGTATGAAGGTGTCAACCTCGGGGACGGGAGCCGTGAAGGTTTGATAACCTATATGCGTACCGATTCCGTCACGCTCAGTGAAAAAGCGCTGCAGGACGCGGGTCGGTATATTTGCGCCCAGTACGGCGAAAAATACCATCAGCGTCGGCAATTCACGACCAAGTCCAAAATGGCACAGGAAGCCCATGAAGCCATACGACCCACGCAAATGGACCGACCTCCGGAATCGGTTGCTTCCTTTCTCTCTCGCGACGAACTGCGCCTGTATGAAATCATCTGGAAACGTGCGCTGGCTTCCCAGATGGCGGATGCCGTTGTTTTACGCACGTCCGTTGATATTGAGTCGGTAGACAACGCCCAGCGCGCCGAATTACGCGCCAACGGGTCTGTTGTGGTCTTTCCGGGGTTCATGCGCGTTAGCACTGAAAAGCAGAAAGATGCGGAACTGCCCCCTCTGGAAGAAGGCATGACGGTAGGTAATGCCGCCACAGCAGCCATTGCCCTGGATGCCCTTGTTCCGGTGCCCCATGAGACACAGCCCCCGGCCCGCTTCACAGAGGCATCCCTGATCAAACGCCTTGAGGATGAGGGCATCGGACGCCCCTCCACCTATGCCCCCACCGTCTCTGTAATCGAGCAGCGGGGCTACGTCGGAAAAGCGGGTTCCGCCTTGGTTCCAACCTACCTCGGAATTGCGGTAATTATCCTGCTGCGCAAACACTTCTCTGACTATGTAGACCTTAAATTTACGGCACGGATGGAAGACATTCTGGACGATATAGCTGAAGGGCGCCAGGACTGGCTTCAGTTTATCAGAGGGTTTTATCATGGCGATAAGGAGGCTGATATTACAGGCCTGAAGCCGTCCATCGAATCTACCATTGAATCCATTGAGTTTCCTGTAATTCCTATCGGAGCGGATGAAAACCAGCAGGAAATAGTGGTACGCCTAGGCAAAAATACGCCCTTTATTCAACGGGGCGAAGGAGGCGAAGGTAATATCGCTTCGCTTCCCGATACGCTTTACTACGATGAGCTTACCGTGGATAAAGCAGTCACCTTGCTGGAAAACCGCGCCAAAGGCGAAGAAGGACTGGGGAGATGTCCACAAACAGGCGAACCTGTATATCTCCTCGAAGGCCCTTACGGCCCTTATGTGCAGCGCGGTGAAGCGGACGGCGATGAGAAGCCCAAGCGCGTCAGCCTACCACGCGGAGTATCACCGGAATCCATTACGCTGGACAAGGCGCTGCAATTACTACAACTTCCCCGAAAACTTGGCGCCCATCCCGAAACAGGAAAATCCGTGGCGGCAGGCCTGGGTCGGTTTGGCCCTTACGTAGTGCACGACGGGGATTTTCGCAGTCTTGGGCAAGACAAACTTTTCAACGTCACATTGGAAGAGGCCCTTGAAATGCTGGCTCAACCCAAGAATAGCCGTGCTGCCAAAAAAATGTTGCGCACCCTCGGTGCCACACCCGACAGAGAAGCACCCGTCGAACTATACGAAGGACGTTATGGCACCTATGTGACCGATGGCACGACGAATGCCTCGCTCCCCAAAGCAATGGCCGTTGATGCTATTACGCTTGAAAGCGCACTGAATTTAATCTCGGATGCCGCTGCCAAAAAGGGAACCAAAAAGAAAACTACCGCTAAAAAGAAGACGACGGCGAAACGAAAAACTACTGCTAAAAAGAAGACGGCGGCCACCAAGAAAAAAACAACCACCCAGAAAAAGGAAGGCTGATGGAAAGCAACATCAAGCGGGTGCTGACCATAGCGGGGAGCGATAGTGGCGGCGGCGCCGGTATTCAGGCTGACTTGAAAACCTTCACCTCCTTGGGGTGTTATGGATTGAGCGTCATCACAGCCGTCACCGCACAGAATACGGTTGAAGTACGCAGCATCCACGAGATGCCTCCCTTTGAGGTGAGAAGCCAGTTGGAAACCGTGCTGGACGATATAAAGGTGGATGCGGTGAAGACCGGGATGCTCGCAAACGCGACTATTATTGAAACGGTAGCCTCTGTTCTGAAAAAATATCATACGCCCAATATCGTGGTAGACCCTGTTATGATTTCAAAAGGCGGCGCCCATTTGCTTCGGGCGGATGCCGTTGAAGCATTGAAGTGCCACCTGGCTCCCTTGGCGACAATTTTGACCCCTAATCTTCCAGAGGCTGCCGCCTTGACCGGCCTTACCATTGACGGGTATACTGATACACAAGAGATAGTGGAATTGCTGCATCGTCTGGGATCACAATTTGTCCTGCTGAAGGGGGGACATTTTGAGTCCCCGGAAGCAACGGATTATTTATTCGATGGTTGTGTGCAGAAAGTTTATGCCGCGCCGCGAATCGCTACGAAAAACACACACGGCACCGGTTGCACCTATGCTGCAGCAATTGCCGCTTATCTGGCACAGGGTTTTATCCCCCCGGATGCCGTACATCATGCCAAGGCTTATTTGACGGGTGCCATTATGGCAAGCGATACCTTGAATGTCGGTCACGGGGTTGGCCCCTTACATCATGGATGGAATTTGCAAACGTAGAAACAAATCGCAGTAGCGGCATATATGCACATCTACAAAATGATGCAATAAGTGCTTCTATTGTCTATAATTTGTTCCGTTGGGTAACAGATATTGTATTATTCAGCGAATAATACGTAGAGTGAACGTGTTATATAAACGATGTGTTAGTATCAAGAATGGTTATTTTTCTAGTAGGGTTAATGTGGCAATAATAAACTGACTGAAAGCATTGCATGTACGACGAATCAGCAATTGAAGTCTTTACAACATCTTCTGGACTGCAGCGGTACAGACTGCCTGCCCTTTATACGCAGTTAAACAAACACCGCAACATTTCCTCGGACACCCCGGAATTTGCCGTACATAAAGCGGTATTCCAGGAGATTCTATGGAAAGCGCAACACGAGCATTTTGTAACCGTAAAACGCAAAAAACTCGGTCTGGAGATGAATGCCAAGCGTCCGGATGTCACCTCGCGGCAGAAGCGCAAGATTGCCGACAACCGAAGTGAACTGGCACAACAGGAGATGACGTACGCCTATGATTCTCTTGCACATGCGCTGCGGCATGGTCCAAAATTTTCGTGGGACGTCCTGAAGAAATTTCCGGATTATCCCAAACCGCGCCCGAATGAGCCGCAGATAGCGCCCCCCCCAGACAAACCACAGTTACCCCGTGAACCGCAAATCACGGACACTATATTCCAACCCAAATTGGATCCCATGGACCGGCTGATGCGTTCGAAACGGGAGCAGAAGGAAAATGAGGCGCGCATACACTTTGAATCCGCGCACACGCAATGGGAGCAGCTGGCACAACGTGTACGTCGCCTGCATCAAGAACAGGTAATTCAGTATAAGCAAAACCTTCAAGCCGTCAGAGGAAAGTTTCAGCTGGAAATTAAGAAATGGGAGCAGGAAAAGGAACGCTATTATCGCGATCGTGAAAAATGCACCCAAATCGTGGAATCTAAAAAAATCGCTTTTACTAGAAACGATCCGCATGCCATCCTCGATTTCTTTGACATGGTGCTGGCATTTTCGAATTATCCGCCCCTGTTTCCGCAAAGTTATGAAATTGACTATGACGAGGGGAAAAGAGAACTGATATTAGATTATCTACTGCCGCCCCTCAAGGTGCTTCCTCGTCTGCGGGCTGTAACCTATGACAAGGAAGAGGATTCCTTCTATGAATCCGTATTAGAGGAGGACGAAAGAAATCAGAAATATGCGCAACTGCTTCAAGAGATGCCATTGCGTACTTTCTATGAAATTTTTATGGCTGATAAATCCGAAACAGTAGCCGCTGTTCAATTTCGTGGGTATCTATATCTTCAGCAAGACGCAAAAAGCGGTGGTACACCCTCTTGTGTACTTGCTATACGTGCAGAGCGCAGTTCCTTTTTGGCGCTTAATCTGGCGGAATGCGATCCGTCGGATGCATTCATAGAACTGGGCGGCACAATAGAGGCTAACGAATAAGCACAACACATGAAAATGCCAGCATCCAAAAAATGGCGTTACATTCAGGAAGTGTTTTTCATACTGCTTGTTGTTTTTTGTGCTTGGATGGGGGGTACATCTTACCTTGATACATGGCAGGGTCCCGCCGGCTCCCTCACAAACGACCTGTTTATTCCGGCTGTGATGATGAATGCCGGGTATGGCTTTTCCAATGTTAATGCTGATACTATCCCCGGATTGCGCCCTTTTCTGAATTTTCAATCTCCCGCATTTGATCTCGACCAGATTCCGACAACGGTCATGACAATTCCCCTCCATCCTTACCAGGAATTTCACCGCTATCTTATCTATACGGTGGCATTCACTTGGCGCATCCACGGAGTTACCTGGGACGCTGTTAAAGTGCTGCTGCTGGTGTATCTTTTTCTTTCCTGTCTGGCGGTTTACGGTATTTGCCGACTCGCAATGCATCCCGCACTTTCCCTTCTCGTTGTCATCGCTTTTTTACATGCACCCGCAGTGGGTACAACCCTCCCCATACTTCGTGATTTTGCCAAAGCCCCTTTTATTCTCGCCATAGTACTTTTGCTCGGCGTCATCCTATTCCGACAATCACCACGAAGGCGGTTTCTGCTATGGGCCCTACTTGTAGGCGTCCTGCTGGGTGCGGGGATGGGTATACGCCGTGACATGATGGTCTTTGTTCCCATTAGCATTTTTTTTCTTTTTGTGGGCGGCATCAACACACCAAGATACGCCCTATGCACCCGATTGTCGGCGATGGTATTGCTCGCCGCTGCATTTGTTCTGGTTGGCTGGCCAATTCATAAGTCCCTTATGCAATCTGGCTACCTGGCAGCCCACGACACCATCATGGGATTCTCCTCTTACTCTGATCACGAACTCGGATTGCTGAAGCCGGCTTCCTATGAAAAGCATTACCTGCTAAACGATATGTACAGTACTATCAAAGCACATTACGCGGCAGGCTTGGGCGCCACGTTTCCCGAAAGCGTGTATCAGGAACGCGCAGCAGAACCGGATTTTGATTTTGAAGCCAAGCGCGCCTATGTACAGAAAATTATCTGGACTTTCCCGGCAGATATGCTTTCACGCGCTTACGCCGCTGTAATGCGTACTACGGTAGGGATAACCCCCACGCCTTTCGGAATTGCGCGTTATGGCTTCTGGTTTACCGGTATTGCGCTCATACTTATCGCCGCACAGAGCCCGATACGAGCATGGCTGCTGCTGGCAATGCTATGCTATTTCTGTGGCTATACCAGCATTCAATTCGCCACCAGACATGCCTTTCATACCAGTTTTGTACCTTTTTTCTTTCTGGGATTCCTCCTGCATCACGGCAGTTTACATCTGTGGCGGTGGCGGCGATATAATAATCCCGGAGAACAGACAACTACTGAACCTTTATGGCGACCCTATTGCCGCGCCATTCTTTGGGTACTTGTCACGGTGGCGCTTTTCTATATGCCCTTGATGGCTGCACAACAGATGCAGTACAAAAAAGTGGAAGAGTTGCGCGTTGTCTATGAATCTGCAGGCCTCGAAGCTGTAGGTCACAAAATACTGATATGGGAAGGGAAACCGCTTATAGCGCCCACAGAAACAGTGCGCGCCAGTGGCTTTGAAGGACAATGCCTGCTTGCCGATTTTGAAACAGGCATAGTAGTTGCCACCTTCGAAAATGCCCCACTCCCGCTGAACCTGAACGCGACTTACGAATGGAGAGGCGGCATCGGTGATTTTGGCGGCCCCCTTCATATCTCCCAGCAGAACGGGGAGCACTCCTTTACTGGAAGTCTATATTTTCCCGTTCACGAAAAAACAAATTATGGCACGGATTGGAGCCGCTTCGTCGGAATCTCCATGCCGGAAGATATTGCCCCTTGTTTTCGCGGCCTGTACAAAGTCAAAAATCTGACGGATGTAAATCTCTTGGTCAATATGCTAATCACGGACGAAAAGGATAATTTCGCCCACTTTCAGCAGTTATCCATACCTTGGAGCGGCGGCGCTTCGTGGTCGCCCTATCCGTTCGGTTCAGGTCTTTCACTTCAGAACGATTCCATTCAAATAGAAACGTGCATCGCCGATAACGAATCCACTCGGGCGATTGCACTGGCTAAAAAAGCCCTGGAGCAACATCCCGGTAGTATCCTCTTCACCACGCTTCTCGCCGAAGCCTATGAACTAAAGGGGGAAACACGAGAATCGTACAACATCTGCACGGCACTGCTACAACTCTTGCCTGGGGTTCCTGCGGCTTACGCAGAACTCGATGATTTCTTTGAACGGCAGGGCGGTGCAACACGACGCTTGGACATGTGGTCTACAATCCACAAGGATTTTCCCACCCTTGTATCGGCAAAAAAATACCTGAAAAAGGTAACTTCCGAATGTAATGTTGAGCATAACATAGACGACGGTGCTGCTGAATAGATATAATGCCCCAGTACGCATTGTTTATATAGTTGGATTCAAGATGCGGATCGCCTTGACTCAGGCTGACAAGGTGTGTAGCATGTGTATTTTTACAATAGGAGTTTATCACATGGAGATACTGACCTTTCCAGTAACACCGTTTTACACAAACTGTTATGTAATCAAAGATTCAGGCGAGGCAATTGTCATTGATCCGGGCGAATCTACCCCGGAATTGACACAAAGTCTTGCTGATTGTAATGTCACCATGATATTTAACACCCACTGTCATTGTGACCATAGCGGAGGCAATGCAGAGATGGTACGCCTGACCGGGGCCCCTTTGGTCTGTCATGAAGATGAACTGCCTCTACTGCATACCCTTTGCGAACAGGGTCGCATGTTTGGCGTGCCCTTCACAGCGTCTCCGGAACCGGACCGTTTCGTCAAGCATGGTGACACCATCAGCTTGGGCAGCGTCCAGTTTGAAGTACGGTATGCGCCGGGTCATTCGCCTGGACATGTAGTGCTTGTCACGGAGGGCATGGTAATTGCCGGAGACGTACTCTTTGCTGGCAGCATTGGCCGCACCGATCTGCCGGGCGGCAGTATGCCGCAGTTGCTGCAAAGTATTACAGACCAATTGATGACATTGCCCGACGAAACCATTGTTTACTGCGGACATGGCCCCACCACTACCATTGGTGAGGAGCGGGCATCAAACCCGTTTCTGGTGCACTAAATGCCAGTGATTTGTCTTATGCTGATCGCACTTCCGGCTTCAGTGCAGGTAACTCTGGCGCCAGACCAGCCGCTGCCCTACGTCTACGTGGATGATCCTCTGATCATAGAATTCTATGCGGAAACCGAAACCGATATAGAAGCAACACTAACGTTGCAGGCATCACACACGGGCGAACAGACTAAAATCGAACTGGGTCAGCTACACCTACATCCCGACTCGGGGTATTGGTATGCTGTTCATGATGCCCCGCGAAACCGGGGATTTTATACAGCAACTATTTCGATGAAAAATGCGAAGGACACCATCACTTCAGAAAGCGGTTTCTGTCGGATTGACAGACCCGCCTCTCTGCAGCGCATCCCCGTTTATGCGTACTGTAGCGAACCGGAATCTGAAGCAGCATTTCCCGCCATTCACAGTGTCGGCGTCAACACTTTCAGATGTGACATGGAAAACGAACAGTTTCCCCAATTGGCAAGCAATGTCGCCCTTTTTGATGCAGACCTTGTCGTCGCCATGACCTTGGAACATGCCCGACAGTTTTCGGATGAAGATATCGCACTGATGCAGTCGCAATGCGACAATATTTTTCGGTTGGACATTTCACTGGATGAACAGGAGCCGCACAACAGGGACCTTACAGATGTTATGCGTCGAATCGGGTGTCCTGCAGGCATTTCCATTGTGGTAACAAATGTCGCTTCTTTTGAGGAGCAACTACGCACAAATCCTTCGCTATCCGCACGGCATGCCACTCTAATGACCTTTGACTGGCCGGATCCATCAGAAGTGGAAGCCATAAAAACTATTGCCGCCCAGCAAGGCCAGGAAGGATGGCAGGTTCATGTGTTATGCCCTGTCTGGCAACCACGCAATACGGAAGAGAATCTTCGCTTCATCCACAAGTTCCTTCAATATCGCGCAGCCGGTGCATCCTATATTGGCCTAAACGCAAACGTGATGACCAACGACGCCGGCGTCCGGGAAATGATGTCCTATCTAAACGGCTTGGCGTTGCGGTTCCGCAACAGTGCGTATGTGGGAAAACTGCCTGCTGAAGCTACGGTGCAGGCGCCCGTCTTCCGAAATGAATCAACATGGTTTGCCGCCTTATGGAGCGAGAAAGAAGACGAGACAATAGCGGTTCCGGTAGATGGCGCAGTCTCACTCAAACTGACGGATGCCTTGGGCAACGATCTTCCCCTGCCTGAAATAGAAAACGGGGCTTTGACAATTCATACAAGCCTGCAGCCACTTTACCTGACAGGCAACGGTGGTGTTATTGTGGGCCGTGCCGCATTGCAGGAGGTTGCGACAGCAGCAAACAACATCCTCACTTCGGAAGTGTTTGCAAACTATCTGCAGCCTGCAATCTTAGACCTGGTGCGTACTATAGCAGCAGAGCCTCAAGGCTCGGGAAGCAGATTACGTTTTCTGGAGTTACTTCGGGTATTACCGCGCCTCGAAGAAGACTGGCATACCCGAAAATTACCCCGCGAAATTGCGGTTCCAGCCATCAGAGCGGTTGCAAAATTTGCCCGGACCCTTTGCCCTGTAGAAGAAGACCGTGGGGAACGCTTTCTTGAACCCATAGGCGATACCATTGATCGTGCGGGCGAACTGCAATCCCTTTACCTGACAGGGAGTGCAGGCACAGCACAAGCGCGCAAACGGGGCGACTGGATTCTGGGAGAAGTAAGACGGTTAATTGACGAGGCAGAGACCCTTGAACAGAGAGGCAGAAAGATTGAGGCCGCTGCCGTTGCCACCTTGGCCGAATGGCGTGCACACTGCCTTATTTACGCCGCACAGGCAGAGCCACCGCGCGAAAATATGCCCGAGATCCAGCCCCTGATTCTTCCTGAACAGACAGATGGTGTCATCTCTCAACCCGCAGAGGGGAAAGAAAAACCGCTACCCCTTGCAGATGGCAATGAAGGCGAATCTGTGAACGAACAAGAATTGGTGGAAGAAAAAGAAGAGCCACAGCCAGAAAAACCGCAAACCGCAGAAATACCCACCGAAACAAAAACTGCTGCAGAAAATGAGGTTGAAACCACGGAAGAGTCCGGAGAAAAGGAAGTTGTCCATACGGTTAAATCGGGCGACAACCCCTACACGATAGCCAAAAAATATAAAGTTTCACTTGACGACCTGCTCAAATGGAATAATCTCAAGCGCAATGCGATACTGCGGATCGGCCAGAAATTAATTGTAAAAACCGGCCAATAGCCTGAAAACTTATTCTTCTTCTACGGCCGTATTCATAAACTTGGGATTATTGCCTGCAATAACAACGGTAATCTCACCGCGCACCGTTGCTGTGGAATCAAATTGTTCCGCCAACTTTGACAAAAAACCGCAGTGAACCTGCTCGAACTTTTTGGTCAATTCAAGGCATACCGCCGCCTGCCGATCACCCAAAACCTCAAGTGCGTCCTGAAGCAAGCCATGAAGTCGGTATTGCGACTCAAAAAGGATCAGGGTATGCGGCATATCCCTTTCCTGTTCAAGAAATCGCCTTCGCGCCCCTGATTTACGCGGAGGAAACCCCTTAAACGTAAACGAAACGCCAGACAGACCAGACGCAACGAGGGCGGTAGTTACGGCACTTGGTCCCGGGATAATCTCAACTGCGTAGCCCGCCGCCCGACAGGCGTTGATCACGCGGTATCCGGGATCGCTTACTGCAGGCATGCCGCCATCCGTACAAAGCGCCACATCCTTACCGGACTCAAGGAGTCCGACAATCCTGCTTACGGTGCGCTCCTCATTATGTTCATGACACGAAAAGCGAATGGCGGGAGACGGCAAACTGCACGCTTCATAAATTTTACGAGTTACACGGGTATCTTCCGCTGCTACAGCAGCCACCTCGGACAGTATGCGGGCTGCCCGCGGCGACAAATCCTCAAGATTTCCTATGGGAGTTCCCACCACGTAAAGGGTAGCCATAATTCACGCTTCTTCCAGTTGCGGCTTGATAACAATGGCATCCACGTTGCCCATGGCCTCTACAAGACGCTCGTACATGGCCTCATCCTCATAGACTCCGACAATGGCGCCGCCGGAACCGGTAAGCTTTGCATGAGCGCCAACGGAACGAGCCTGTTCCACCATCGCCATGTTATGCCTATCCATTTTGAATATGGAACATCGCCTGTCAAAGTTGCAATCCAGAATCGGGCCGATTTCACGCCCACGCCCCGCAACAATCAGGTCACGGGCAGCCTGCGCGTAGGCCGCAAAATCCTGCATCGCTGCAATGATTTCACAATCCCCGTCCAACCACCGGGTGCGGACGGTCTGATGAATGGTCTCGGAACCTTGTCCTAAATCGTTGCGGTAGGCCACAAAGAGCGGCGGCAATAAGGCTGTATCAAAGGGTTCGTAATTACCGTATCCTTGTGCCTCCATAATATCCCGGCTGAAATCCATGAAAACAGCGCCCTCGTACACCTGTATAACCCGATCCTGCAACCCGGCGGCGATACCCAATTCGTCGGTTTCCACACTCAAAATGAGATTGGGTAACAGTGGTTTTGGAATCTCAATATCGTAAAACTCCATAAGGCAACGAAGAGTAGCGGTTACAAGCGCACTTGATCCTGCCAGTCCTAGGCGGCGCGGAATAGAAGAACGATAGCGAATGGAAAAGTTGCGGTCGTGGAGCGCGATATCATTGGATACGCAGTAATCACTGAACTTGCGCACCGCCCCCTTCATCAATCGAATGCCCCCATAATACCCATTGTTTTCAACGTCCCGCACAAGTTCGCTCATAGTGGCATACTTCATGCGGTCCTGAAAACTAGGGACAATCTCTATTTCCGGGCTTTCATAGAGCGTAACCTTCGCAGAAAAATTACGAAGGATTATACTGATGGTTTTTCCGTAGTAGCCGTCGGAGGGATTGCCAACCAAGCCAGCCCGTGCGTATGCTGTTGCTTCACATGCCATGAATGGAACCTGAAAACCACAACACACGAATCACACACCAAATACGGCGAACGTAACCTTGTGCTGTGTGTTTTTGTATTATTGACTGACCAGCGAAGAAAGTTGGAGAATCGGCATAAACAAGCCCATAACGATACCACCTACAACAATACCCATAAGACCAATGAGAAGTGGCTCGATTAGACTGGTCAGGCCATCAACGGTAGCCTTGACCTCCGAATCGTAGAATTCGGAAATTTTCATCAACATGCCTTCAAGAGCGCCCGTCTTTTCACCCACACCAATCATTCGGGTCACCATTGCAGGGAATACACCAGATCGGGCAAGCGGGTCGGCCAGTGTTTCACCATTGCGCACACTTTCACCCGCCATGCGAACCGCCTTGGCGTACACTTCGTTGCCGGCTGTGCGCTCCACAATCTCCATGGCCTGCAGAATGGCCACGCCGCTGTGCGTAAGTGTACTCAAAGTGCGTGTTACACGACTTATGGCCACCTTACGCAGCAAATCACCAAACACCGGCATACGCAGTTTAAGCGCATCCAGATTGTAACGCCCGCCTGGGGTGGAACCATAAACTCTAACTGCGGCAATAGTACCGCCAACAGTACCAACAATAATAAATATCGATTGCCAACGACGCAGGAATTCACTGATACCGATTAGCATTTGCGTCGGCTTTGGCAGTTCCGCACCAAAACTCCCAAATATCTCAGCAAACTGGGGCACCACAAAGATTATCAGACCACCTGCAATGAGAAGAATCATGGAAAATGCAACAACAGGATAGGTCATGGCTGACTTAATACGACGCTTCAACTCTTCGCTGGCTTCCAGATAGTCCGCCAATTGCATCAAGACGCCATCCAAATCGCCGCCCGCTTCACCGGCACGAACCATACTGGTGTACAAATCAGGGAATGCGCGTGAATATTTCTTCAGGGTATCCGAAAAGGTTTCACCGGACTCAATATCCGTGGCAATCGCCTGAATAATTTTGCTGAAATTAGGGTCCTCAGTCTGCTCGGAAAGGATATCCAATCCCTGAATCAACGGAAGACCTGAACTAACAATAGTGGACAATTGTCGTGTAAAAACAAGTAACTCCACACTTTTGACGCGCTTATTCAGCCGATTTCCGCCCCCACCCATATTAAACCCACGTTTCTTTTTTTCAACCAGCTTATCTGGCTCAATCCCCATGGCATTCAACTGCCGCTCCGCCGCCTGGCGATTATCAGCAGTGATGGAGCCTGTCTTTTTATCGCCGGAACGCAAACGTCCTACATAATCAAATGTTGGCATTACTGTCAATCTCCATATTTCTGGTCGTTTCGACATACCTCTACGAGACTCACCAAGTATAATGTATTTTATTTACGAAACACAACTCATCAGAGGTATGAGATTTGAAATCCAAATCAGGACATCTTTCTGGCAAATGAATCGTCGAACAAGAAACGATATCTGGCTGTTGAGTATTTCAACTGTCCCTCACCTAAAGCAAGCGTTTCCCGCAACCCAGTTTGTATTACAACAGGCTTTTTATCACCGTCATTGCGATCCTAGACCGCTGTTGGCAGCAACTGTTATTTTTCTTCCTGGTTCACGTTTTTTGTGTCATTTTGCTCAAAACTCTATTGGTAAGCGACTATGTTTCAAAATACTCCCCCAATAAATGCCCGTGCCATCCATCCCTCAATTTTGTACAGAAACAAACAGTATGCTAAACTTTCGTAATGCCACTTTTTGAAATTCTTTGATGTAGCAGCGTTGAGCGAACAAGGGAAAGCACATAATGAACGATCCACATGATGGCGCCGAGATAGAGCAGCAAACCAGCACAGAGTACGAACGCGAACCCGTACCGGAGAAGGCACTGCTTGGCTTTAAAAGTTTCATTGGCATGTACGCCGGGGAACACTGTGCCGGCACGGAGTTGATGATCGGGCCGCTGTTTGTGGCAGCGGGAGTCAGCGCCTTTGATGTGATAGGCGGACTCCTGATCGGCAATGCGCTGGCGGTGCTGTGCTGGGTGCTGCTGTGCGCGCCCATCGCCACACGCGCACGGCTGACGCTCTACTACCAACTGGAGCGTATATGCGGACGCAACCTCGTTACGCTTTACAACCTTGCAAACGGCGTCATGTTCTGTTTTCTGGCAGGCGCCATGATCACCGTCTCGGCAACCGCGCTGGGGGTGTGGTTCAAATTTCCCATGCCGGCACTTAACGATGTCTACCCCAACAGCATCGGCTGGGTGCTCGCCGTGCTGGCCGTTGGCGGTGCTATAGCGGTCGTGGCTGCTTATGGCTACAACACGGTGGCGCGGTTCGCCAACATTGCCTCGCCCTGGATGGTGCTGGTGTTCCTGGTGTTCGGCATTGTGGCTCTCAAACAGTTCATCAATGAGACGGATTCGGAAATCGGTTCCTTGGCTGACCTATGGCGACTGGCGGACACGGCTATCTGGCGCGGCGGAGAACCGTTGCCAGGACAGATCAAATTTACCTTCTGGCACGTAACCTTCTTCGCATGGTTCTGCAATATGGCAATGCATATCGGCATGTCTGATTTGAGCGTGCTTCGTTTCGCAAAGAAATCCTGGTACGGCATTGCATCGGCCTCCGGCATGTACGTCGGACATTGCATGGCCTGGCTCTCAGCGTCAATGCTCTTCGCCCTACAGTTGTACACCCAGGGGATGTCCTCCGATGAGGCCGTGCGTGCTGCCGCTATAGATGGAACGCTTCCGACCCCCTTGCCTGGCCCGCTCGCCTACGAAGCAGCTGGTTTAGCGGGTCTGTTCTGCGTCATCATTGCCGGATGGACAACGGCCAACCCCACCATCTACCGCGCCGGTCTTGCCTTTCAGGCTATCTTCCCCAAAAGTTCACGGGTAAAAGTCACCCTCATCACGGGTCTTATCGCTACGCTCGCTGGCATGTTCCCCTACCTGGCCATGCAACTGTTGGGGTTCGTCGCCATTTACGGCATGATCCTTATGCCCATGGGTGCAGTCATCTTCGTGGACTTCTGGCTGATGAAAAAACTTGGCCTACAATCCAGCTACGCCGCCCTCAGCAACAAATCCTTTAACTGGGCCGCGGGCCTGACGTGGTTCGCGACCATGGGCATCTGCATGCTCCTCGTCAAATACGCCGGGGTACAGATATTCTTCGTCAGCCTGCCCGGCTGGTTTGTGGCGGCCATCCTGTACATCGTGCTCAGCAAACTCTACCAATCGAAACTACAACCAAATACGGAAGGCGCTCACTCATGAGAATCGCATTACAAATAATCTCAGCCATCGCGCTGGTGATGACAGTACTCCCATCCCTAATCTATTTTTCCGGCAACATGGAACTGGATCGCGTCAAATTGCTAATGATCGTAGCAACTGTCGTGTGGTTTGCGGTCACCCCATTCTGGATGGGCAAAAAAGAGCAATCGTAACGAATTACTTCCAGCAGATACGCGCCACGTAAATGCTGTTGTCCGATCCGTACTCTTCGCACCCGGCAGGTTGCATCCATTCGGTTACCGTTACCCAGGTTTCCGCGTCACTAACACGAGTAACCCCAAAATTGCCAAGACGCGCCCCGCGCTCTGGGACAAGAATACGCTCCGTTTTCCTGATTACACACAGGGATTCAGGATCGACCTGCGCTATAAACAACGGTGCACGATGACGAAACACATGGTCATTCTCCGCGCCACGACGTGTGTACACCAGAAACAGACCATCAGGATGCACCACCCAGTGTTGCTGTGTATTGTAGTTGCCCAGCGGTGTGCCATCATCAAAGTTCCATATCCTGGATTCCCCGAAATGCAGCCCGTCCTCACTGACAGCCACATAGCCATTGTCATCATTGCGTAACGTGAGGTAATAGCGCCCCTGAAACGCTGCCAGTGAAGGTTCGTACAACCCGCGCTTGATGGGCACGCTCAAAGCATTTCCAAACGCACGCACGCACAGGGTTTCGCCGTCAAAGACGCACCGCAACACGGAACTGTTATAGTACGTAGCCTCTTTTGCCTTGTGATATACCGGCAACAGAATATCGCCCTCTGGTAAATCCACCCGCTGCGTGGAACCAGCGCCACTGTTGAAGAAAATATCATCCTCCACAGGATCAACAGTAGTAGGCATTTCCAGGGTTCGCCACGGCAGGAACACCCCCTTGTCGGCATCATACACCGCATACGCCGTCGCACGCCGTCGGTTATGCACCAGTTTGTTGCCGTTATACTGCGCCGTATGCCCCGTACCCAGCAACCGCCCTGTGACAGCATGCCACTTCGGCGAGAAATCACACACCACCGTCTCCGTGCCATCCTCATTTTTCCGCCGGGAGAACACAGATTGTTCAGCAGGCCCTTCCCATGCGCCCTCCCCCACTTTCTTCCGAAACACATTAAGCCCATAAAAAATATCCGAACCGCTCAACTGCAACTTCTGCGTCGTCATCACCGCCACCGGCAACTCACCGGGAATCATCCCTGCGCGGGCATGAACCCAGCATTGTTCCTTGTCATACCCCGACTGCACGACCTCAAGAGTAACATCGTAGTCAACAACAGGAACATCAGATACGCCAACCGTGGCCAGCAGTAATGTTGTTATGATAAGCATAATACCTCCGCTTGCGTTTCAATAAGGGTTTTCGTTACAGTTTCTCTTATCTTAACTGATTGGGAGTAACTTATGAAACCTCCAACTGAAATCAAAAATATCGGGACATTAAATTCATCCCAAGATAGTGTCCTCACTGAATGCGATCGGGAAACCATAGCATTGTTGCATATCCTTGCACTTGGTGAAGAGCAAATTAAAAACGGTCAGACAATGTCGTTAAAAGAAGCATTCACCTATATTCGCAAACGCCAAATATAACCCGCAGAAACGTCCCGACTCCCTTGAGTCCCTTATGTCCCTTTGGTCCCTTCCACCCTGCGATTCACTTCCAAACCACATCAGCCGCCCTCCGCTGTATCCATTTCTGATACGTCACATCAGGGTATCCCACTGCAAGCCCGGCATATACTTCATGATCGCTGGGAATCCCGAGCAAATCAGGTATCTTCCGGTTCCGCTTACACGCCCCCACCACATACCCGGTCCAGAAACTGCCGATGTTCATGGAATGGGCCAGCAAGGCAGCATTATGCAACGCCAGCGCCGCACTCGTTTCGGGAAAGTTTACCGTACGTGGTGAATGGGCAAGTATCACACAAGGGGCGCCACGCAAAATTGGGTCTTGGCCTTCGCTATATCCCTTTTTGATAGCGTCAAAATCCGGCAGCATATTCGCAATACCGTCAATCTCAGAACGGGTCACGGCCAGCCGGTATAGTTTACGCACTACAGGATTACGCAACTGCTTCGCTACGCCCGTGAAATAGCGCACCGCACTTTTGGTAATTGCATCAAGCAATGCCCTGTCCTGTACTACCACGTAGCGCACATCCTGAGCATTATGTCCCGTTGGCGCTACACGCGCCGCTTCCAGAATCTGTTTAAGTTCCTCCGGCGACACCAGCTTATCCTGAAACACACGCACAGAACGCCGCGAGCGCAACAGTTCCAGCGTCTGTTCCGCTGTGGGCATCGAATCACTATCCACAGGAATCACGGTCCCCTCGGGAAACGCACTATGCGTTACGGCATCCACCGGACACACCGCCATGCAATGCCCGCAGGCAATGCACAATGCTTCCCGCACTACCTCCGGCACATCATCCTTCCCTTGTACAAACACGCTAGCGGGACATGCAGCGACACAGGCGCCGCATCGTATACATTTCTCAGCGTCAAACAGAATGTCAACCATGCTAGTTATTCCTTTTATTACAAGCGACATATACCATCTAAATGTCCGCAACTTACCTTTTAACGAAAATCAGCGCCAGCCGCGGAAAAGGGATGCGGGGATAATATCGAAGCATATACCGATAAATGTGACGGGTAAATAAGGGATGATATCCGATTCGCGCCCACAACAACACCCGCCAGAGACTGCGAAATAGTTTATAACGACGGGTAGTATCCCGCAGCACGCTCTGCAGCGGAAGAACCGACGGGGTTAGCCCACTTCGCTTTGCTGCCTCAAAATACTCGTCAATAGTGTATATGTGCTCCTGAATACCCACCTCTTTCTCTTCCGCGCCGAACGTCTCTTTTATGCTTGTATCATATCGCCCGGCGACAGGCTCGGAAAAGAAGACGCATCGCCCACCAGAGCACAAGGCCCGGGCGCAGCCACCAAATAAAGCGGACAGGTCCTGTGCATGATGAATCGCGGCCACGGCAAAAATGGTGTTCACAGCACCTTCCCGCACAGGCAAAGACTCCATATCCGCATAGACACATTTCATGGCGATGCCGCTTTGTTCAAACGCGTTGGCAATGGCCAACTGATGGCTTATATCGGTGGCAAACACAACCGCCCCACGTTGTGCAAGATGATGGGAGGCCCAGCCGATATGCGCACCAATTTCAATAATCACTTCTCCCGGCTGGACGCGCATCCAGTCAAGCAATTCAAAAAAATCATCGGCATTTTCTGACAGCCGCGCCAGCGAAGGGACCCCAAACAACTCGGGATGAGGCAACTTCGGCAGCGAAAACAGAAGACGCTGACCCGCCTCGCCAACCAGATGTTCATGCAGTGCCTCGGGGATGGAATCCAGCCACTGCTCTTCGATAATACGATGCCCATTCATTTCCTGCAATGCGGCAGCAGTGGGTTCCGGATTCAGGTTCAAAATGCCCTCCTCAACTGCATACAAGGAATCACACTGAACGCACCGACACGCAGAAAGGGTGATTTCCCGGTTCAAATCACCGTGGCATTTCGGGCAACAAAAAATATCTGTAATATCTGGGGGCATGGTTAATCAAGTATCCCTGGCCGTCTTCTGATCCGCGTGAAGTTCTGTCGAAAAAAAACAACAGGCACCTTAACAACGGCACATTTCTGAAAAACCAGTATCGCAGGATTCACAAAGGAGAATCAAAAATAGTGCGATTTACGTCTGGAGGAATCAAGGCTGAACAGTGTACGTCTGTCACAGTCCTTGGCATCTTGTCACTCCGTTTTTTCATGCAACATCTGGGTTTATCGCTATTTTAGGCATGATAATCACCTTATTGTGGTTTTTCTAATACAATGAGGATTTATCAGCATCACCGGTTTCCCGTCGAATCAACATCCCATTATCTGTATTTCAGCGACTTTATGGACAATTTCCCCTTCCTCAGCCTCTGAAGATAAAAAGAGCATCAACAGACTTCCCGGATATGGACACGCATCCAGCAGAATATCCGGCTTGCCGTCACGGTCTATATCGCCTACCCATCTAATTGACGGTGTTTGCTCATTATTTAATAAACCTTCGTGCAATTCCAATATTCTTTGTTCGACTCTTTGCTCTTTATTTTCATGAATATTTATGGAATAATTTTCCACCTTTGTGCCAAATGTGCCACCTTTTTGGGTGACATTTCCCAACCCAAAAAGACAATATCTTCCCTCACCAAAATCCCTGATCTCTATCTCTTCTCCAGGATAAATTTCCTCATACTTACATCTATATTCTGTCTTAACAGGTCCCTCTTCAAAAAATGATGACCCTTTCACTAAAAAGAGAAACTCCTTATCTGCTTCAGTTCTTACGTTTAGGACATCGCCTTCACCACAAGCATCGTATCCGGTAACAATTATGACTTTTGTTTTCACCAACTCATATCCAATACCTCTTGTCATACACAATCCCCACCAAATTTCACCAGATTTAAATATCGGCTGGTCGGGTTGAAAAGGTCCTGGAATGAGCATTGCCACTTTTGATGAGGGCGTTGATGCTTCATTTCCCTGTTGTCCGAAAGCAAATCCCTCAATCATAAATAATAATACAACTACTATTACCTGTTTCATTTCAGTTAATTCCTTTTCAAATATTGAATCCAAACAACAACTGAATAAGTCATCGCCAAAACACACTTATTCTTTTTGTATTTCGGCAACCTTATGGACAATTTCCCCCTCTTCTGCCTCTGAAGACAGAAACAGAGTGAATACACCCTCATAGCCTGAGCGATTTCTCACAAAAATATCCGGTACTAAATCCCTATCAATATCACCGACCCATAAAAAATATGGAATATCGCCATACTCCACATCTACTTCTTGGAATCTCATAATTGTCTGAAAAGAATCACCTGGATTTGAAACGCTACAAATATTAATACTATAGTCTTCAGCTATACGTTTATTTTTCACGTTGCCCATGGCAAAAATGGAGTAACGATTCTTGTAATCACCTCTTTTAAAATTGCGAGTGGACATTTCCTGGCCGGGATAAAGTTTTTTCCCACAAAATTCATAATCAGTCTCAATATGCCCTTCGGTGAGCAAAGGCGACCCTTTAATTAAAAACAGCCATCTCCCCTCAACACCCGGAACTATTTCCACCACATCTCTCTTCTCTTTCCAGTGGTTCAGGGTATTTAATGTAACTGTCGTCTGCACCAGTTCGTAAGCCATTACCTCAGTCTCGCGTAATCCCCACCACGTATCCCCGATATTAATTTCCGGACTGTCATCTTGGAGTACACCCGGAATTATAACTTCAATTTTTGAAACTTCCTTCGAGTCCATAACATCCTGTGCAAAAACACCGTACATGCAAAAAACGCTTAACAAAAACACCGAAAATAATTTCATGTTTTCTACCCTCATTCTTAAAACACACCAAGCAGAGTAACTATCACGATTTTCTTAAAACCTATCAAGTATATTTATTATACACCCGGATTTTGAAGAATACCGAAAAGTATCCTTACATATCCTCTTCTTCATGCAGCATTTGGTGTAGCACCAAAACCAGACGGTAAGCGGCGC
>CAZBNU010000002.1:0-21524 GCA_964493075.1 uncultured Nitrospirales bacterium
AGCGGTTTCGATGCCGCCGGGGAAATGTGCGGCAGGGTCAGTTTTATGGGTTTATCCGATGTCATATACTGAGTATATACGATATATACAGTTGAAGTCAATGTTTTGGGCTTCGCGATCGGACAGATCGGACAGATCGGACGGATCGATCGGGTGGGAGTTATGAGAATGATGGGATAGAAAAGACCCTAGACCCTAAAAAAATCCCGTACGTACTGCACGTCCTCGGCTATCGCCTTGATAAGTTCATCGCGGGAGGAGAATTTCTTTTCGGGGCGCAGCCGTTTGTGCAATACCAGTTCCATTTCTTCGTCGTCCAGTGTACCGAAAAAATCAATGAGGTGGGCTTCCACGAGGGGTTGTTCGTCGCGGATGGTGGGCGCGATGCCGATGTTGACGGCGGCAGGATGGGACATGCCCTGCACAATGGCTTCGGCTACATATACGCCGTGTGCTGGCACTGCGCCGGGGCCGATGTCGAGGTTGGCCGTGGGGAATCCGAGGATTCTGCCGATGCCTCTACCCGGTGTAATCTTCCCGTAGAGGGAAAAGTTGCGGCCTAGGAACTCTTTCAGATTGTCCACTTCCCCCTGGATAACCCGTTCCCGGATGAGGGTGCTGCTGACGCGCTGGCCGCCAATAATGAAGGGCGGCACTTGCAGCACTTTGAACCCGTATACCTCAGCCACGGATACCAGGTAGTCATAATCGCCTGCCGCCTTATCACCGAATGCAAAATCATGGCCGACCACAATACGGACGGCATGACACTTATCCACAATGATGGATTCCACAAATTGTTGCGGCGACAGGGCGACCGTTGCCGCATCGAAGGGCAGCACATAGAGCACTTCCACGCCGCAGGATTCCAATAACCGGCATTTCAGGGTGTTCGTGGTCAGGATATTCGGTGCGTTCTGTGGCGAAAAGAATTGGCGCGGATGCGGTTCCAGCGTCATGACGGCGGGGGTACCATTCATTGCCTCCGCCTCTTTCACCAACGCCTTCAAAATCTGCTGGTGTCCCAGATGCACCCCATCAAAACAGCCGATGGTCAGGATGACGTTCTCGAACTGTTCTTCTGTTGTTCTGACATCTGGAATTACCTGCACGATAACTTACCTCCGGGCGAAAACCCGTTTCGGTTGCAACCGGGCGCCCATGGCGGTTGGCTGCGCCAGGGCGATAGCTATCAGTTTACCACGGGCATCCTTGATCTGTACCCAGCCTGTGTTCACGGAACAGGGCGACAACAGCGCCTGGGACGATATGGCGCCGCCGGACAAAATAATCTCCAGATGCGCCCCATCCACCCGCGCTTCGGGCAAATCAAGAGCGTCGTCCATGGGGATAATGCGCGCTTCCACGTCTGCGATACTGGTAAGCATATCCAAGGGGGCCGCATTCTCCAGCGCATAATTGCCAACGTGGGTTCTGCGCAGTTGCGATAACGCTGCGCCGCATCCCAGTTGCTGTCCCACATCATGACAAAGGGTACGGACATAGGCGCCGCTGGAACATTCAATAAGCACGCCGGCTTCAGGCATATTCCAATCGGTAATGTCAAAACGCCGGATGGTAACGGGCCTTGGCTTGCGCTCCACTTCCCCACCTTCACGGGCAATTTTATAGAGACGCTTGCCGCCAATTTTGATGGCGCTGACCATGGGCGGAATCTGTTCAATATCGCCGACAAACCGGTCGCACACCGCCTGCACCTCTTCTCTGGTCAGGGTTTCCGGAACAGGTTTCTCGGCGACAACCTCCCCGTCCAGATCATGGGATTTGGTTTCAACCCCCAGGCGCATGGCGCCTTCATAGGTCTTGCCCAGGTCGGAAAAATGCTCGGACAGGCGCGTAGCCTGACCAATGCACAGGATAAGCAACCCCGTGGCACGGGGGTCCAGCGTGCCGGTATGCCCGATGCGCCGGATGCGGGTGGCCTTGCGCAGGGCATCCACCACGTCGTGGGAGGTTATGCCCCGGGGCTTATCCACCAGAAGTATGCCATTCATATAAATTGTGCCTTATTTTCAGTTTAGTAGGGTGGGTAAAGCGGATGCGGAACCCACCAGAATAAACGGTTACATCGGAAATGGTGGGTTTCGCATCCGCTTCACCCACCCTACAGCAGCTGATCCGTCTACCATCATTAATAGGAGAAACTATGCTTCTTCAGAAACATCAACGGCTTGGAGGAGTGCGGCCAGCAACGTTTCTTTGGCCTGTTCCAGGGGCATGTCCAGGGTAGCGCCCGCCGCTGGCGCATGGCCGCCGCCGCCGAACTGACGCAAAAAGGCAGCACTGTCAAAGGAGGCGTCAGACCGGAGACTCACCCGTGTCGTATCGTCTTCGAAACTCTTGAACAATACGGCAACATTAACCGTTTCGACATTCTTCCAATAGTTGATGAAGTTCTCTGCATCTTCCTTGCGCGCATCCAGCTCTTCCAAATCTTGTGCGGTCACCCAAGACACGGCAATCCGTCCGTCCTTGTGGAATTCCACACGGGACAAGGTACGACACAGCAATTCAAACTTTCGGCGTGGCGTGTTGCTGAAGAATTTTTCGTTCCAGGGATGTACGTTAACGCCCGTTTCAAGCAAACGGCCCGCAATGTGATGCGTCCGTGCCGTGGTATTGGAAAAGCGGAAACAGCCCGTGTCTGTTGCCACAGCGGCATAAAGGCATAGGGCGGCTTCCTGTGAAATCGGCGCTTCTGCCGCATCGAACAATTCAGCCACAATCTCACCCGTAGACGCATAGGACGCATCAATAAATCCAGAAGCGCCCGGCTCCCCCGCTTCAAGATGGTGGTCAATAATAAGGAGCCTCTTTTCGGGCAAAATATTCTCCGCCACATCACCCAGTCGGTCACACCGTCCACAATCCAGCAGAATGGCAAGATCGTAATCGGGTAGATCCGCCTCGGCATCCACAATCGTTTTTGCGCCCGGCAGTTCCTGATACATTAACGGTATAGGATCAGCAGCAGCACAGGTAATGTTTGTTTTCCCCAGTTCCTGAAGCAGCAGGCGCATAGCCAGCATGGTGCCTATGGCGTCGCCATCGGGATTCTCATGACAGACCAGATAAAACACATTGCTTTCACGGAGGACAGCCACCAGTTCGCCAAAAGATAACTGGAGCATGGGCTGTTGCTGCTGTTCGGCATGAATTTCCTCAAACACTTCCTCCAGATGATACACCTTGTCCAGCGTATCATCCGGGAAAAAGCGTATCTCCGGAATCACCCGAATATGCAGGTACCTGCCCACCTCGCGGCGTATCCAACCAGCAGAATTTTGAAGCCCGATAAGGGAACTCTTTCGCTCGGCTTCATCACCAAAAAGGCTGACATAGACATTGGCATAACGCAAATCCTTGGACATGCGCACATCCATAACGGAAACAAAGCCGATACGGGGATCCTTCAATCCCTTGGTCAGCAGTTTGGCGATTTCTTCTTTGATAAGCGCGGCGACACGCACCGGCCTGCCTTTGAATTTCATAGCATTTCAATCCTGTAATCGGCCAGAACGGCAGCGCTGTTTGTGGAGACATAATCTGCCATGCTGCTTAACTGGCTGTTCACATGCCTGACATCCGTACCCACGACACATGCCGCGATGCGGCTTCGCTGCCAAGTATCCTGAAAGGCGACTTCCGCAACAGAACAATTAAAGCGGTTACGAAGCCGGTCCTTGAGACTCTTGATTACCCTTCTCTTGTCTTTTAGCGAATGGGCCTCGGGAATCAATAAATCAAGTTGCAGCGTGCCAACGGTCACGACGTTTCCTGTACAAGTGTTTTGGCAACGGATTCAATCTTGAACATTTCAATTACGTCCCCGACATGAATATCATTAAACTTATCCAGTTTAATGCCACATTCGTAACCAGTCGCAACAGAACGGACATCGTCTTTCATACGACGCAGCGATACGATAGTACCTTCATACACAATGACGCCATCCCGCACAAGACGAGCGGAAGCGCTCCGCTGCGCTTCTCCGTCTGTCATGTAACATCCAGCAATATTGCCCAACGCGGATGAGGAGAAAACCTCCCGCACTTCTGCATGGCCGAGGACAACCTCTTTCTTGTCGGGGGTCAACATGCCCTCCAGAGCGTTACGCACCTGGTCGAGGGCTTCGTAAATAATTCTGTAGGTGCGGATATCCACACCAACCTGTTCGGCAAGTTTCTGCACCTTGGAGTTTGCTGTTACATGGAAGCCGATAATCACGGCATCACTGGCCTCCGCGAGTACCACATCGGACTCGTTGATACCACCCACGCCCGAGTGAATCACATTGATAGAAACCTCTTCGTTGCCCATCTTCGCGAAACTGGTACGCAGCACATCCACAGAACCCTGCACATCCGATTTGATAATTACATTGAGTTTCTTCTGTTCCTGACCTTCGAATCGGGCGTGGAAATCTTCCAGCGTCATGTGCCGGGTCGCAGGACCTCGTTTAAGTTTGGATCGTGCGGCTCGTTGTTCTGCGATATTACGCGCTACACGCTCATCCGGGGTCACAATAAAGATATCGCCTGCATCCGGCGGTGTTTCAAATCCCGTAACAGCAACCGGCGTGGACGGTCCTGCCTCCTGCACGTTTTCGCCCCGGCAGGTGGTCATGGAGCGCACACGCCCGTAGGTACAGCCGGCAAGGAAGGTATCGCCCACCCGCAGGGTTCCATCCTGCACCAAGACCCAGGCAACCGGTCCCAGTCCCACAGCAATTTCCGATTCTACAATGGCGCCGCGTGCGCGTTTGTCCGGATTGGCCCTCAATTCCAACATATCAGACTGCAGCACCAGCATCTCCATCAACTCGGTAACGCCCTGATTCATCTTTGCGGAAATGTTGCGCATGATCACCTTGCCGCCCCAGGCATCATCCACCAGTCCATACTGGGTTAATTCCTGTCGCACACGGTCCGGCTGGGCATTATCAAGGTCACACTTGTTGATGGCCACCACAATGGGCACTTCTGCCGCTTTTGCGTGGTCAATCGCCTCTATGGTCTGGGGCTTAACGCCGTCATTAGCGGCAACCACAAGCACCACCACATCGGTAATATGCGCGCCACGGGCACGCATTTGTGTGAAGGCCTGGTGGCCGGGCGTATCCAGGAACGTCACTCGGCCCTGCTCAATTTCGATATCGTAGGCGGCAATGTGTTGTGTAATACCACCCGCTTCACCTTCGGCGACCTTGGTGGAACGTATCACATCCAGCAGAGAAGTCTTACCGTGGTCTACATGCCCCATGACCGTTACCACCGGCGGACGCGGCTTAAGCGAGGCAGGATCATCCTCCTCTTTCGCAAACAGCGCTTCTTCTTCGGGAATAACCACCCGCACCTCAAAGTTGAGTTTTCCAGCAACAAGCCGGACAACCTCCATGTCGAGAGTCTGGTTCTTCGTAGCCGATATATTTTCATCCATCAACGTCAATATAAGGTCGTTAACGGGCATATCCATAAGGTTGGCCAGGACTTCAACCGTGACCATTTCTTCTACTTCAATAATGCCGCCCATGGGCTGGTCTGATGTTTCAGTCACTTGATCCTCGCGACGTTTCTTGCGTCTTTTGCGCACACCACCAGAGACAGCACCCGCTTGAAATTCCTTCACGGCGGCGGCGGCTTCGCGCAGGCTATTCTGTTCACGCATGCGGTTGCGCTCGGCACGCTTGACTTTCTTCCGCGCCGTCTTGCTCAAGCCCGCATCTGCTTTTCCTTTTTCCTTAATCGGTGGCGGCGCGGAAGCCACTGGATCAAAAGTCTCCAACAAGGGTGTGGCAAGCCGGTCGCTTTTTCTTGACGCTGCCGGTGGCGGTCCTTGTTTACGGCGTTCTTTCTTTTCCTGCTCCCTGCGCTTACGCTCCTGATCTCGCCTTATGACCTCTGCCACCACCTCCGGGTCCGGCGCTACATCCGAAACGATCGCACCCTTCTTTTCTTCCTGCTTCTTCTGCTGCCGCTCCTTCTCGCGCGTTGCCCGCCGGCGTTCCTCTGCCTCGTGGCGCTGTTCCGCTGCTGCGAGTTTCCCCCTGGCGTGGGCGCTATCGTCCTCTCCGGACTCCATCTTCTCCTGCAATTTGGCCGCCGCTGCCAGGGCATCCTCTTCAGAATCCACTATAATTTCAGCGCGTGGTGCGAGAGGAATCTTGGGCGCCACAGGATCGGCTTCTGCCGTTTCCTCTTCCGCAATATTTTCGGACGCAGGCTCTGCCACATCCAAAATCTCCGCCTCAACTTCGACAACAGGCGTTTCAGCTTCTACGGATGGCGCTTCTGCCGTTTGCGCCTCATCTACGACTTCAACACCACGCTGTTCGCCAGCCTCCTCAACCGCTTCTTCCGGCTTAACCAGAACTTCCGCCACATCTTCGCTTTCTTGAGCCTCCCGTCCTTCATCCTTTTCTGCTTCGGCTGAAGATTCCTCTCCGGATTCTTCTTTTTCGGGTTGGGGCTTCACTGGCGCAGCCGTCTTTTTTTTGGCCGGGGCTGCTTTCTTTTTGGCCGCCGCTTTTCGTTTAGCGGCCGCAGCCTTCTTCTTTGCCTCCGCGGCCTCTTTTTTGCGCTCCGCTTCCCGAGCCTTTTCCTCCGCCTTCTTTATGGCAGCGTACTTCTTTTCGAAAACCGTCTCATCCTCATCGATGTCAAGCAAAAGATCAACCGCGTCGTCGTCAATTTCCGTATCCACGTCCGCGATTTGAAACTGCAGTTTTCGAAGGACTTCGACCGCATATTCCGCGGCCATTTCAAGTCGCTCCGCCAAACTGGCAATAGTCTGCATATACCTTAAACCTCCTGACAATGTCGCAGTTGTTTACTCGTTTTTGCTCAACAAAAAATATTCATTTTACACCGGCACAAGACTGCATGCCCGGTGACTGTTGTCCGTTTATTCCTGTTCGTCTTCTGTGTCAGCCGTTTCTGGCGAATCTTCCACCGACGTATCTTCTTCCGGCACTGCCACGTCTTGCTCGGTGGCGCTATCTTCTTCTGATGCTGCCACATTTTCTTCAACGGCAGCGTCTTCTTCATCCGTGACATCAACGCCCTCGGGCATCGCTGTCTCAATCACCGGATCACCTTCGCCGCGTATATCAATGTTCCATCCCAGCAACTGTGACGCCAGACGGGCATTCTGGCCGCGTTTTCCTATTGCGAGCGATAACTGGTCCTGAGGCACCACCACATGAATGCGTTTCATTTCTTCATTCATCTTGATGTCCAGAATATCCGCCGGATTAAGGGAATTGACACACAACTCAACCACTTTGTCACTCCACCGGATAATATCGATCTTCTCGCCATTCAGTTCTTCCACAACAGCACGCACCCGCGATCCTTTAAGCCCCACGCAAGCGCCAACGGCATCCACATTGGGGTCCATAGACGCAACAGCGACTTTGGTTCGACTACCCGGGTCCCGGGCAATGGCCTTGATAACTACTGTGTCATCATATATTTCAGGGACTTCCATCTCAAAAAGGGATCGCACCAAGTCCACCGAAGTGCGTGAAAGCACCACCTGCGGTCCCCGGGGCGACCGGTCCACTTCAATAAGAATCGCACGTATGCGGTCACCGACTTTATATTTTTCGCGGGGGGATTGCTCGCGAACGGGCACCACGGCTTCCACCTGTCCCACAGAGACAATAATATTGCCCCGGCTGATCCGCTTGACCGCTCCCGTAACAACATCGCCTTCACGTTGCTTGAATTCCTCAAAAATACGTTCCCGCTCCGCATCCTTTATTTTCTGGATTATGACCTGGCGTGCTGTCTGGGCGGCAATCCGCCCGAAATTTGCAGGCTGGGCCGGCACTTTAAGACGATTGCCCACCACCACATCGGGATTCAGTTTAAGTGCTTCTTCAAGGGCAATTTCCTCGGCAGGATCGGAAACTTTCTCAACCACAAGACGTATCTCAAACACATTAAACGTCAGCGTTTCCGGGTCCACTTGCACGGACACGTGTGCCGCTTTGTTCATGGGCTTGCGCGCAGCGGTTTCAATGGCACTACGAATAGCCTCCAGCAATGTGGCGCGGTCAACACTCTTTTCCGCTTCAAGTTGCTGCAATATCATTTTTAAGTTGTCAGTCAAGGCGTTTCTCCTTAAACCAACGCGTCTAGCGATCTAATCGCGCTTTTTTTATGTTTTCAAGATGTAGGGTCACTTCCTGACCCGATACATCCAGAACAACCATATCGGTATCCACCTGTTTCAACACACCCTTGAACTTCGTACGTCCGTCTGCAGGCGCATGGGTGGACACCCGCAACGTCTCACCAATAACACGCTGAAAATGCTCCAGTTTTCTTACCGGGCGATTCCAGCCGGGCGATGAAACTTCCAACAAATAGCGTCCGTCAATGAATGTCGCTTCATCCAGAAGCGGATTCAAAACACGGGTAGCACGGGTACAGTCGTCCAGCGTAATGCCACCGTCTTCCTTGTCAATAAAAAGACGCAACAGGGCGGCGCCGCCCTGACGGCTGTACTCCACTTCAATCAATTCATAGCCAATGTCCCGGAGATCAGGCTCAAGCAGCTGCCATACCTGACGAATAAGCGCAGCCGTTTCCATTTCAATCAACCTTTCCGAAACATAAAAACATAACCAAAAACAAACAAAAAAAGTGGGTCGAGACCCACTTTTCTACGGCCACTATTTGCATCGCGCACTATAACATAAAGTGCGCGGTTGACGCAAGAGACCGCTCATCCGCTTTTAACTGTGAAACACAGAAAAGTCGGAACACTGCTGTATACAGCGCTATCTGTTTGGTTTATAGCATTACTACCACCAAATTCCGATGCGACGTTTTATCGGCGCGATAACTGTAAAAACCGCCGCCACAAACAGTGCAGTGGGGCACAACCGCTATATTGTGCCTGATTACACCGCCATTTTCAAGTTGGCACACTATCGTCTTTGTAAGATTAAGATTTCTGCCCTGTGCGGGAAGTCCCGCCTGTCGCCAGGAACAGACCATTTCCGGGGACACTTCGTAACAGCACACACCCGCGCAAGGCCCCACAAGGCCCAACAATTGGTTGGGGGTTCCGCCATATTGGTCGCATAAAGTTTGAACGCCAGCAGATGCGATATTTTGTCGAACACCTTCCCGCCCAGCGTGTAATACGGCAATCGCTTTTATTACAGGATTGAACAGTAAAACGGGCGCGCAATCAGCAACACTAATCCCCAGCGCCACACCGGGGCTGTTGGTGATGATACCGTCTGCTTCGGGAAAATCCATGCCCATCGTAATGGCATGTGCCTCCACAATACGACAACCATGCACCTGCCGCACTCGTCGCAATTGGTTAGGACAAATCCCCAGATTTTCTAAGAACGCCGCTGCCGTGTCGTGTGCTTCTACGCTACTCCGGCAGTCGCCGTCCGATTTGTCTGACATTGCGGCACACGAAAGCCCTCGATCTTCAAGAAAAGGGAAATGAATCACAACAAGAGTATCCCAGCACTTATTTTAGAGCACATAACGATTCAGGTCTTGTTTTTCTACCGCATCAGCCAGCTGTTTTTCTACAAAGTCGCTATCGATGACAATGGTCTCTCCTGACTGTTCGGTTGCCGAAAAAGCCATCTCCTCCAATAAGTATTCAAGAATCGTGTGGAGCCGGCGCGCACCGATGTCCTCGGATTCTGCATTGACTTTTTCACAAATCTCAGCCAGTTTTTCAATGGCATCTTCTGTGAATTCAAGGGTCACCCCTTCCGTTCCCAACAGCGCCTGGTACTGCTTCACCAGAGAACACTCCGTTTCGGTCAGGATACGCACAAAATCTTTCTGGTGCAGGCTATCCAGTTCAACGCGAATGGGAAACCTACCCTGTAATTCAGGGATCAAATCCGATACCTTCGCATTATGAAAGGCGCCCGCGGCAATAAACAAGACATGATCCGTGCGCACAGAACCATACTTGGTAATAACCGTGCTACCTTCCACAATTGGAAGAATATCGCGCTGCACCCCTTCACGGGACACATCGGGACCGTGACCGCTATAGCCGCCCCTGCCCGCAATCTTGTCAATCTCGTCGAGAAACACGATGCCAGCGTTCTCCACGCGATCGATGGCACGCCGCGCCGCAATGTCCATGTCAATTAGTTCCTGGAAGGCTTCCTGCAACAGTATTTCGCGGGCCTCCGCAACGGTTACCTTTTTGTTCTTACGCTTCTTGGGCGTCATCTGACCGAACATATCCTGCAGATTCAAGCCCATTTCTTCCATGCCGCTGGCGGCGAATACCTGCAGCATGCCGTTCTGGTTCGACTCGGATATGGTCAGTTCAATCTCGCGGTCTTCCATCTCCCCTGCCGCCAACTTGCGGGCAATGAGATCACGCGCTTTCTGTTCCGCAGCAACACCGGGTTCCACAGGCAATTCATCGCCTTGGCCCGGGTCCAGAGGCTTAAACTCAGCGCGACGTTCCGCTGGTTGTTTGCGTGGCGGCAGCAAAAGGTCGAGCAACCGTTTTTCCACCTGCACCCGCGCTTTCTCTTCGCATTCCACGCGCAGCTCTTCACGCGCCATTTTCACTGCAACCTCGGTCAACTCACGGATCATGGATTCACAGTCCCGACCTACATAACCCACTTCTGTAAACTTGCTGGCCTCCACCTTCACAAAGGGGGCATCTGCCAGTTTGGACAAGCGTCGGGCAATCTCCGTCTTGCCCACCCCGGTAGTTCCAATCATAATGATGTTCTTCGGGATAATTTCCTCACGCATCTCTTCAGACAGTTGCAGCCTGCGCCAGCGGTTACGAAGGGCAATCGCCACCTTGCGCTTGGCCTTGTCCTGGCCGATGATATACTTGTCCAACTCACGAACTATTTCTTTTGGGGTTAATGCCTGCATTGCAATCTCCTACCGTTTTTCACTTATGGTTCACTTCAAAGCCACCCTTTACGCTTAAAGAACGCAACCATACCCACCGCGATGACGCCACATACAATCAATACCACTGGATACCCCATCGGCTGGCGCAGTTCTGGCATGTACTGGAAGTTCATCCCATAAATTCCCGCTACAAACGTCAATGGAATGAATATGGTGGCAATAATAGTCAATACACGCATCACATCGTTCATACGGTTGCTGATGCTGGACAGATAGATGTCCAGCAGCCCGGAAAGCATATCACGAAAAATCTCAACGGTGTCAATCACCTGGATGATATGGTCATACAGATCGCGCAGGTAGGGCGCGGTATCCGTAGTAATCAGAGGATGTTCTTCACGTAACAAGGCCGTAATCTGTTCGCGCATAGGCCACACTGACTTGCGCAAGAATAACAGTTCCCGTTTGATGCGGTGCAATTCTGCCGACAAAGACGGGGTAGGCTCCTCAAGCACTTCCGTTTCCAACCCCTCAATATCGTCGCTCAGCCCTTCAAGACTTGTGAAATAATGGTCTATGATAATGTCAACAATGGAATACAGGAGGTAATCAGCGCCACGCTGCCGGACGCGCCCCTTTCCCTGGGCGATACGTTCGCGAAGGGCATCCATGACATCACCCGGGCGCTCCTGAAAGGTTATCACAAAGTTTTTACCCAAAATAAAGCTGACCTGCTCAATATCCAGCGTATGCTGCTCTTCATCGTAATGAATCATTTTCAGGACAAAGAACACATATTCTGGAAAAAACTCTGTTTTGGGACGCTGCCCCGTGTTTAGTATGTCTTCGAGAGTCAACGGGTGAAGATTGAAATGGTTGCCCACCTCCTGGAGCAAGGCCGTGTTCTGAAGTCCGGTAATGTTCAACCAGGAAATTTTATCCGGGTGCATATAACCAAACGCTTCTTTAAGCGTGGACGGATCATACTTGTCATGAGTGTCTTTGTCATAGACAATCAGCGAGAGCAACGCACTGGCAAAACTCTGGTCGCCCAAATGAACCAGTGTGCCCGGCGCCAAAGCAACGCGCTTTGCATAACTGCTCATTAATTTTTTTGCCATGGGATGTTCCTCTTGTTGGCAGAATAACATGGCAAAGTATATCACGCAAAGGCGGAAGGGACATAAGGGACTTAAGAGACAAAACAACATCACCCGGCAACACGCAGGACTATACATCTTGTTTTCGGCAACACCAAGCCGGAAAAAACTGAAAGGCGGTACTTCTGCTAAACAGTCCCTTACGTCCTTTATGTCCCTTTTGTCCCTTCCCTCTCCCTACAACGTCGCCGCTACTTTCTCTATCACCTTCGGCGCGTCTTTGGATTTCACCCCCTCAAATTTAAGGTCGCCACCAGAAAACTCGATTACCGGACTGTTCTTGCACTTCCCAAGACAATCACACTTTTTTACGCGCACCTTCTCCTCAAGACCGGACTTGGCAATCTCTTTCTCCAACGCCTTAACCACCTTGCCGCTCTTGTTTTCCTTACATTTGGAACCGCAGCACACTTTGATGGTCGGTGTTTTTTTCTTTTCTTTTGCCATAAGTTATTCCCAAAACAGCCCCGCCGAAATCTCCCGGCGGGGCTGCCCAGTACACAAATCGTTCTGTTTGTTATTCCTGAAACGGCGCAGTCAGATTACCGGCGACAAAGTCCCAGTTGACCACATCCCAGAATCCTTCCACAAACTTCGGACGCGCATTGCGATAATCCACATAATAGGCGTGCTCCCATACGTCCAAGGTCATCAGTGGCTCGGCGCCGTGTTTGAGCGGCGTGTCAGCATTGCTCAGGGGCATAATGGAAAGTTTACCAGCGCCATCCTTGGCAAGCCACGCCCAACCGCTGCCAAAGAGTTTCGCGGCGGCCGTGGAAAATTGTTCCTTAAACTGGTCAAAAGAACCAAAATCCCGATCAATTAGCGCAGCCAGATCGCCGCCGGGCACTCCACCGCCCGATGCAGACAGACATTGCCAGAAGAAACTGTGGTTCCATGCCTGTGCAGCGTTATTGAAAACCCCGCCTTCAGCCTTTACAACCAAATCCTTCAATGCCATGTCGGCTTCCGGTTTGCCATCCACAAGACCGTTCAGGTTGGTGAAATAGGCGGCGTGGTGTTTGCCATAGTGATAGGACATCTGTTCTTCCGAAAGAAATGGGGCCAAGCCATTCAAGGCATAAGGCAGTTCAGGTTGCTTGAAACTCATAGGGTTCTCCTTCTGTTGCAGACTAGATTTCAGTGCTTTCCTCGTGAAAACAAAATATACTATACGGAGAAACGCTATGGCGAAAAAAGTTATTCCAGCACGGATGTGTTTTTTATGGGAAGAAGGGGACTTACAGGAAGTATGGGAGTTTTGATTGCGTCAGGCGTTATTGTCCCATCCTTCCCATGACTCCCATAAACTTTTTGGATATCCACCCTCTTTCATAATACTATTATAGGTGTGTTGCGATGTAAACCAATGAGGAAGTGCATGTGCCCTGGCAATTACTGATATTTCCCTTGTTACCTGCATTGGCTGTGATTATCTGCCTGCGCATAGAGGTTGCCCGTAAAGTGGGGATTGTTCTGATCTGCTATATTGTGGGCATTCTCCTGGGTAATATCGGTTTCTTTCCTGAATCGGCGCAGCCCTATCAGGAACAGATGGCAGATGCCACAGTCGCCTTTGCACTGCCGCTGCTGCTGTTCACTTTGGATGTGCGCCGCTGGTTCGCGCTTGCAGGCAAGGCCCTTATCTCCATGGCGGCGGCTTGTTTCTCGGCGTTGGTCATGGCCATGCTTGGTACGCTGTTAACCCACAGCATGATGGAGGACAGTTGGAAGGTAGGCGGCATGGCCGCAGGCGTATACACGGGCGGCACGCCCAACATAGCCGCCATTCGCGCCGCCCTCGATATAGACATGAATACGTTTGTGATTTTCCACACCTACGATACAGTGGTGTCCATTACCTATATTATTTTCTGTCTGTCCGTGGCACAACGGGTCTTTGTCAAATTCCTGCCGCCCTTTTCTGAAAACGCACCGGAAGAACTGGTGAACTCACAGGAAGAAACGGACACGGAAAGTATTACTGCTTTTAAGGGATTGCTGAACCCCCACTCCTGGTTGCCCCTGTTCCTGTTGTCGTTACTGTCGGGCGCCATCGTTCTCACCGGCGTATTCGCGAGTAAATTATTTTCCGAAACCGCCGCGCCTGCCATAGCCATTGTGATCATTACCACACTGGGCATTGCCGCTTCCTTCATCACGCCCGTGCGCAACACCAAGTATGCATTTCAGTGGGGCATGTATGTAATCTATCTTTTCTGTTGCGTGGTGGGCTCCATGGTGGACGCCCACATATTAACCCATATCCATTACCCCATCCTGATTTTTGTGGCGGTGGCGGTGTTCGGCAGCATGGGATTGCATGCGCTGTTGTGCCGCCTGTTGCGCGTGGATGCGGATACTTTTATTATCACCTCAGTGGCCGCCATCTGTTCACCGCCTTTTGTGCCGCCCGTGGCCGCAGCGCTAAAAAACCGGCACATGCTGCTGTCCGGCATCACCACGGGGATTATCGGCTACGCCGTGGGCAATTACCTCGGCATCTTCGTGGCATATCTTATGCGCACCCTGCTATGATGAACATAAAGGAGAACCCTTATGGAAACCCTGCACATCCCTGAACACGGACAAGACCCCGCCAGCCTGCTGGAACAAATGAAAAATTATGGCCAGGACGACGCCGACTGGCGGAGCGGTAAAACGTGGAGTCTGGTCTACAGTCTCGGTGAGGAGCATACAGACTTTCTGAAGCAGGCTCACGGCCAGTTCTTCTCGGAAAATGCGCTGAATCCGCTGGCCTTCAAAAGTTTGAAACGCTTTGAATCAGAAGTGGTGCGCATGGCGGCAACCATGCTTCATGGGGATAAAGACGTGGTGGGCACCATGACTTCGGGAGGTACGGAGAGTTGCCTGCTTGCGGTGAAGACCTACCGCGACCTTGCCCGTGCGAAACGTCCCTGGCTGCGCAAACCGGAGATGATTGTGCCGGAAAGCATCCACATGGCCTTTGAAAAAGGCGCCGAATACTTTGGCGTCAAACCCGTTCGAGTGCCTGTGGACAAAAACTATCAGGTAAACCTCGACATCGTGCGTAAGCGAATTAACCGCAACACCATCCTTATTGTCGGTTCCGCGCCCTGCTATCCTTATGGGGTGATTGATCCCATTGAAGAACTCGGTAAAATTGCGCAGGAGAAAGGGCTGCCCCTGCATGTGGACGGCTGTCTCGGCGGGTTTATGCTTCCCTTTGTGGAACGGCTGGGCAATGCCCTACCACTTTTTGACTTCCGCGTGCCCGCCGTTACTTCCATGACTGCCGATGTGCATAAATATGGCTACAGCGCCAAAGGCGCCTCTGTAATCCTGTACCGTAATATGGACTATCTCAAACACCAGTTTTTTGTTTTTACGGATTGGTGCGGCGGTGTCTTCATATCGCCTGCACTGCTGGGCACGCGATGCGGCGGACCCATTGCCGCGGCCTGGGCCGCCCTGCATAAGATGGGGATAAACGGCTACATGGAACAGGCGCGCATTACAATGGAGGCCACAAACAAATTGAAAGCAGGCATAGACGCCATCCCCGGATTGAAAATTCTGGGCAAGCCGGATATGACGGTATTCGCGTATCAATCCGACGACCCTGCCTTAAGCATCTACGCGGTGGGCGATCTCATGGAGAAGAAAGGCTGGCATGTGGACCGGCTTCAAAAGCCTCAAGCGCTCCATGCTATGGTCACGCCAGGCCATCTGCAGGTGGCCGATGCGTTTCTGGCCGACCTGCACAGCGCCGTTGAAGAAGCCCGTGCCCATCCGGAACTGGCCGACCAGGGCAACGCTGCCATGTACGGGATCATGGCGGAACTTCCCCTGCGCGGCATGATCAAGAAAAATGTGCTGAAGATTATGGAACAACTGTACGGTCCGGAAGGCGCCATGCCCGACTTCGACGGCGCCGTCGCAGAAGTTGACGGCGAAGCGCCTGCTCAGGACCTATCCATGAAACTGGCAACCTGGCTGGTAAAGATGAAGCAGCGGTTTGCGAAGAAATAAGGAACGACATACACGCTGATGGGAAGTATGGGAATCATGGGATATCTGTCGGCTGGTGTGTTTTTCACCACCGCAGTCATTGCTACAAACCATAACTCCCATTATTCCCATCATTCCCAAAATACTTCGCGCATGCCTGCCTCTGTGTGAGAAAAAACAAATTCATTTGACACCTTTCGTGTCTGTATGATACGCTTTCCCTTCTCAGGTTTTCTGGTTTGGAATGTGATTTTGCCCGCGCTAGACGGGAAGTTAGCGGTGTCCTGTGACTCGCAATCCGCTTTAGCGAGGTTGAATTCCCACCGGAGGGCATTTTGTCCTTTAGTCAGGTTCGGGGCACGTGGTGTTGACAGCTGGGTCCTACTCAACGGGATGCTGGCAAACCCGGTCAGGTCCGAGAGGAAGCAGCCGTAGTCGGATTTTTTCGTGTGCTGTAGGATTGCCTGGCTCGAGCTAACGACCGCCGAGGCCGTTCTGGACAAGTGTTCGATGATGGGTGCGCGGGCTTATTTTTTATCCCGGGACACCAAGGGTTACAACATAGTCGAGGTTTTCATGGCAGCCGAAAAGTACATGGCAATAGCGCGCAAACACCGTCCGCAAACATTCGATGATGTGGTGGGACAGGAACACATTACGCGCACCCTTACTAATGCTATTGTCTCCGGACGCATTCATCACGCCTTCCTGTTTATCGGGTCGCGCGGCATCGGTAAAACCACCACAGCGCGCATCCTCGCCAAGGCGTTAAACTGCGCCAATGGGCCGACCGAAACCCCCTGCGGCGAATGCGACAACTGTGTTTCCATTGCCGCAGGCAACAACATTGATGTCATCGAGATTGACGGGGCCTCCAACAATAAGGTCGAAGATGTGCAGGCAATCCGGGAAAATATCCGGATGGTTCCCAGCAGCAGCCGCTACAAAATTTATATCATTGATGAGGTGCATCAGCTGAGCACCCACGCCTTTAACGCATTGTTGAAGACGTTGGAGGAGCCGCCCGCTCATGCCATTTTTGTGCTCGCCACTACGGAAGCGCACAAAATACCTGCCACAATTATTTCCCGCTGTCAGCGATATGATTTCCGGCGCGTCGCCATCAAAGACATCGTTGCCCTGCTGAAGCGCGTCCTGGCAAAAGAAAACCGCACCGCCACAGACGAGGCGTTGTATGCCATCGCCCGTATTGCCGAGGGCGGCGTGCGCGATTCGGAAAGTATCCTGGACGAGTTGATCACCTACTGCGACAAAGAGATTAAGTTTGCGGATGTATTTGACGTGCTGGGGCTGGTGGACTGGCAGGCGTTTCATGATTTGTGCGACGCTGTGCTGGCCGGGAATGTGGTGCGGCAGCTGGAGATTGTGGATGATGTGATTTCTGCAGGCAAGGACCTGTCCCAGTTTGTGGAAGATATCCTCCGCTATTTCCGTAACCTGCTTGTTTGCCGCACTGCCGGTGCAAGCGAAACGCTGTTACGTCTTCCAGAAGCAGAACTGGAGGCAATGGCAATGCGCGCCTCCAAGTTCACACTGGTGAAATTGATTAAACTGGTGGAACAGTTCGCGGAACTGGTCAATGCCTTTGATTCCCAGATAGCACAGCGCACTGCATTGGAAACCCTGTTGATCCGAATCTCTCAGGTGGATGCGGAAATTTCGCTGGACACAGTCATAGAGAAACTCATCCTCCTGGGCAAAGGCGGCATCGGGGCCAATCAGGATGCCGCAGCAGCCACCCCCACCCCACCACCACCAAACCCTCGCTTAGCCGGCCGGGTCAAACAGCGCCAACGGTACCCGCCACGGAAAGGCGCATTCATTTTGACTGTAACCGCGCAAAAACACAGTGGCGTTCTCTGGTGCAAAAAGCAAGCGATTTAGACACGGAATTGGGACTTTCTCTGGGAAGAGCCTATCCTATAAGCCTGGACGATTCCGGTGTCCTTACGGTTGAGTTTGAGCCAGGCGCGGATAAAGGATATGCCATTCTCCAGTCCCCTGAAAAAATAGGGCGTTTTGAGTCTCTGCTCCAGGAGAAAACAGACAATATCGTCAAGGTACAGATACGCAAAGCCCCACCTCCCCCACCACCGCCAGAAGAAACAACCGTGGCTGAACAGGAACCACCAATGGAATTGCGGGAAGTACCTGCAGAGAATTATGACGACTTGCTCCGAGAGGACGGCATTGCAGTGGTGGTAAAGGAATTCCGGGGGGCCATTGTCGCGGTGCAGGGGACGCAAAAGCAAAAGAGAAAATAGCATCCCGCAGCAGGGTGCAGAAACTTACAGGGCAGATTGGATATATAACAGGTGCAGACAGACGCGATTGCAGGGCTATGCTCCAAACGCATCTGCTTTCACAAACGAAAGGTTTTTTACATGCAACACTTATCCGGTCGTTTTGGTTTCCTGGGGTATGGAAATATGGGTGGAGCCATCGCCGCAGGCCTTCTGGCGCAAGGGACGCTGGAAGCCGCACAGGTCTATGCCTATGACCCAATTGCAGATCGCATGGCAGAAGCAAAAACTGCCGGTATACAATGCGCCGACACTCCGCAGACGCTTATCGCCTCCTGTAACACGATCATACTCGCCGTAAAACCTCAAATGCTGGACCAAGCCCTTGCGCCTCTGGCTGACAACATTCCCGCCGACATCCGGGTAATCTCCATTATGGCGGGCATCTCCATAGCAGCACTGGAATCGCGTTTTGGAAGCAACGCCCGCATCATACGGGTCATGCCCAATACACCCGCACTGGTGGGCGCAGGCGCCGCAGCACTCGCCTGCAACGCGGCCTGTTCTGACGAGGATGCGGCAGATGCACGCACGGTTTTTGAGGCCGTCGGCATTGCCGAGATCGTGCCTGAATCTTATATGGACGCCGTCACCGCGCTCAGCGGCAGCGGCCCGGCCTATTTCTTTTACCTTGTGGAGTGTTTGGTAGCCGCAGCCGTCGTCGAAGGGCTCCCCGAAGAGACGGCGCAACGTCTTGCCGGACAAACCCTGCTGGGCGCGGGACAACTGCTTGTATCCTCCGGAAAACGCCCGGACGTTTTAAGAGAGCAGGTAACTTCAAAGGGCGGCACCACCTTTGCCGCATTGGAATCTTTTCGGGCAGCAGATTTTCCTGCCATGGTACAGACCGCGTACCATGCGGCGGCGGAACGCTCCCGTGAACTGGGAAAATAAGGACAGATGTTATGCGAACAGACCGGGTGGTTTCTGAAGTGCTGGGCGAAGATATTGCCCTCACGCCAAGCGACCTTTACAATGCGGAACTGAAAACGAGCCTTTTCGGAGGCTATTCCAAAAATCAGGTGGACGCCCTTCTTGAGCGGGCCGCCGATGTGCTGGAAATCCTCGTTACCAGGAACAAAGAACTGAAGCGGACCAATGAAGAACAGAAAGAGGAACTGACCAAACTCCATGACATGGAGGCTTCCCTGCGAAGCGCCCTGGTAAGTAGCCAGAAAATGAGTGAGAACATTATTGCATCGGCGCGCTTTCAGGCGGATGCGTTGCTGGCAGAAGCGAAACTCGCACGTGCGCAGGCGGTGTTCAAGATGGAGCAGTTGCCCGACGCCCTGCGCGCCGAGATTCGTCGTCTCATGGAAGCGCGGGACCTGTTACGCGCTGACATCGCCGCAATCATCAAATCCCATGAAAGCCTTCTTGAACGTATCCCCCATGCCGAGAAGACCTCTGAAACATTTGTCAGGGAGGAGGTCAAGAATCACTTTGTCTCTTTCCACGATGATGACGAGGAAGAAGAGCAGCAGCAAAATATTCCAATGACCACTACAGAGCATGAGGACACCCCGAAAAACGAGGACACCCTGGAAGTGCACCAGGACAATTCCGAGCAACAAGATTCGTCTGAAACCATGAAAGAACCAGACACCCATGCTGAAATTTAAATTGTGTGCCCTTCTGATTGCAGCCTGCCTGTTTGGAACCGCCTTTGCAGAAGTAGACAACGAAAATGAATTTGAGGCCTTCTTCCGCGCCTTTAAGGAAAAACGGGATGGAATTGGATCTCTGACTGCACACTTCACCCAAAAAACCGTTCTACCGGACGAAATCATCACCACCGAAGGAACCCTCTACTATTCCAAACCTCGGCGCATTATGTTCAAGACCGACGAGCCTGACCGGGCCATTCTGGTGGACGGCAGACGGGGCTATGAGTACGACGCGGAAATCAGGCAACTCACCATCTTTGATATTGAAGACCATCCCCGGGCGGACATCTTTTTTATGGGCTTCGACGACGACACAGAATCCCTGCAGTCCGCTTACGAGGTATTGTTGATGATCACCCACGATGCCAGAGGCATGCAGGGCATCAAGATTAAACCACGCCCGGACTCTGATGACGAAGTCTACTTCATGGAAGTCAATCTCTTCCTGCGGGACGAAGATTATCTTCCCTATCGCATCCACATCGTGAACGATGCCGAGTCCGAAGTATTCATTGACATAGACGAAATCACCCCGCAAGCAGAACAAGCCCTTGATACTGCCCGAATACTCGTGCCGCAGGGCGTCAAAATCATTGAAAACGATGACGTGGTGGCTACCGTCGAGGAAGAACAGTATTTCCCCGCCATTACCACCGCTCCTCAAACACAGGAACGCGACCTGCCCGAAGACACAACCCTTCAAGAAGAGAATAATTCCTAGTTGGATATCTGAAAAAAAAGATTTTGAAATTCCGACTCGCAAATGGTACAATTTATGTAAGATCATAGTGTTGGATAATGGGTAGTGAGTTGGATTGTAGCAGTAAACAGAGTGCAGACTGTTTTTGTGTTGGAATTTTTCCACAGGACTTATGGTGTTTACGATGGTATAGCAATTAATTTTAAGTGCATCGAATTTTTGGATGCCCATAAGGCAGGAGATGGTGTAGTTCTGATCGTAGTCATCTAACTTGTTTAATAGATATGCGCTTGGACATGGAGAATGATAATGAATACTGGACGCTTACTAGCATTGGCACAAGTGATACTTGTTCTTGTATCGCTTGCGGTAATGTCAAGTTGTGTCCCCGACACCAATCTTGCCAGAAATACGCTCAAGTTCATCAGCAAGTATTCCGAATCGGCAGGTTGCAGGGGCTGTAGACCGATTGAGGGTGAAGGCGAAGTTGTTGAAGGTGAAGGCGAAGCCGTTGAGGGTGAAGGCGAAGTTGTTGAAGGTGAAGGCGAAGTTGTTGAGGGTGAAGGCGAAGTTGTTGAGGGTGAAGGCGAAGTTATTGAGGGTGAAGGCGAAGTTATTGAGGGTGAAGGCGAAGTCATTGAGGGTGAAGGCGAAGTCATTGAGGGCGAAGGCGAAGTTGTTGAGGGCGAAGGCGAAGTTGTTGAGGGCGAAGGCGAAGTTGTTGAGGGTGAAGGCGAAGTTATTGAGGGTGAAGGCGAAGTTATTGAGGGTGAAGG
>CAZBNU010000002.1:21624-55910 GCA_964493075.1 uncultured Nitrospirales bacterium
ATTGAGGGTGAAGGCGAAGTCATTGAGGGTGAAGGCGAACCCGTTGAAATATTCCTACTCAGTTATTTGTCCGATACTGGAGGAACACTGGTGGGCGATGCTGTTCAATCAGTCATCCAAGGCGAAAACAGTGATCCCATACTCGCCGTACCCGATGAGGGATATCATTTCCTGCAATGGAGTGACGGCAGCGTCGAAAACCCAAGAACAGAAACAAATGTCACAGAAGACATTCTCGTAACCGCTGAATTTGCCATCAATTCCTATACGATCACCTACGAGCCAGGAGTGAACGGTAGCATAGAGGGAAGCACGCCACAAACCGTGAATCATGGCGACGATGGCGCTCCCGTTCTCGCTACACCCCATGAAGGCCATCACTTCCTGCAATGGAGTGACGGCAGCGTCGAAAACCCAAGAACAGAAACAAATGTCACAGAAGACATTCTCGTAACCGCTGAATTTGCCATCAATTCCTATACGATCACCTACGAGCCAGGAGTGAACGGTAGCATAGAGGGAAGCACGCCACAAACCGTGAATCATGGCGACGATGGCGCTCCCGTGCTCGCCGTACCCGATGAAGGCCATCATTTCCTGCAATGGAGTGACGGCAGTACCGAAAATCCAAGAACCGACACAAGCGTCACAGAAGATATTCTTGTGACCGCAAACTTCAGCATAAACACCTATTCCCTCATCTATAACGCGGATATTAACGGCACGCTTGTGGGAAATACAGCGCAAACCGTAGAATACGGCGCCAACGGATCGCCCGTAGCGGCAATGGCGAATACCGGTTTTCACTTTGAGCAATGGGATGATGGCGTCACCAGCAATCCGCGTCGCGACAATAATGTCACCAGCGACATTAGCGTTACCGCTGCGTTCAGCATCAACACCTACACGCTGACCTATCTTACTGATACCGGCGGCAGCTTATCTGGCCTTACAGAACAACTGGTCGAACACGGCGCTGCAGGCTCTTCAGTCACCGCCGTGCCTGACATTGGCTATCATTTTGTCAAATGGAACGACCAACGCACCGATAATCCCCGTACTGATGTGGATGTTGTGAGCAATATCACCGTAACCGCCCGCTTCGAGATCAACACCTACACGCTGTCCTACTTGGCAGCTGAAAACGGAATCATCATTGGTGAAACGACACAGGAGGTACGACATGGCAATAACGGCGAGTCGGTAGAAGCCGTCCCCGATGAAGGATATCATTTCCTGCAATGGAGCGATGGCAGCACCGACAATCCACGTACTGACATCAATGTGCCAGGCGATATTACCGTCACCGCATTGTTCGAAATCAACCAATATACCTTGACTTATCTCACCCAGGGCAACGGTTCCATTACAGGGGAAACAATCCAGTTAATAGACCATGGCGCCGACGGTACTGCGGTAACAGCAGAAGCAGCGCCGGGACATCATTTTGTGCAATGGAGCGACGGCGTGACAACGGCTGTACGCATTGACACCGGAGTAACCGCTGATATTGGTGTGGCCGCTGTCTTTTCCATTGATTTCAGCGGCACCCTATTATTGCCCGGCGACATACCGATGGAGTTTGTATGGATACCGGCGGGAACCTACCTGATGGGGGACGAGCCAACCGGCAGCCCAGCAGATGAAGCACAGCATGAGGTCACCATTGAGTACGACTTCTGGATGTGCAAGTATGAAATAACACAGCAGCAATGGCTGGCGCTGATGGGCGGCTTTCCCGAAACAACACCTTCGACGGTCTATGGACTCGGCGACGCATATCCCGTTTATTACGTTTCGTGGAACGACACCCAGGACTTCATCAACGCGCTGTCAGCGTACATTAATACTACGGAACAGGGTATAATGGACCTGCGACTGCCCTCTGAATCCGAATGGGAATACACCTGCCGCGCTGGCACCACCACCCGCTTTTATTTCGGCAATTCAGACGGCTGCCTGACCCAGTGTCAAGACTGTGAAGCAGGCGTTCTGCCGGGCAATCGTACCGATTACATGTGGTATTGCGGCAACGAAATACCTGAAGGGTGCAAACCCGTGGGCGGAAAACTCCCGAACGCCTTTGGTCTTTACGATATGAGCGGCAATGTCTACGAATGGTGTGAAGACGACTGGCAGGGTGGATACAACGGCACACCGACAGACGGCAGCGCCTTTATGAAATCGCCTCGTGCAACCCGTCGTGTAATCAGGGGCGGCTATTGGGAAAATAGCGCAAAAAGTTGCTATTCCTCAGCCAGAAGCAGCAACACCCCTGCCACCCGGGATTATGCCCTCGGATTCCGCCTGGTACTGGCGCAGTAAAGAGTGATTGCCCGCCTGATACGGTAAATCCTCTCATGGTTTGGAAAGGTGCCGAAGAAAACATCTGGTGGGGGCAAATTTTGATGCAGGCTGGAAGCCTATACCACAATCCTATACTACTCTTCACTTCACGCAGACGCGCTGGCACTGTCAATGATGTCTGCCAATTCCCCTGCGGCACGTTCAATATCATCATTCACCACGATATGCTCAAACTCATTGCTGGCAGCCATTTCAATTTCGGCATTCGTAAGACGCAAAGCCGTATCATCCGGCTTGTTGGTTCCCCGCGTTACCAGTCGACGCTTCAGTTCTTCCATGTTCGGCGGCGCGATAAATACTGAAACCATATCGGGATAAAGGTCCCGGATACTGAACATTCCTTGTACGTCCAGTTCAAAAATAACAATGTTATCCCCAGTAAGCACCCGGTCCAATTCCGATTTCAGCGTGCCATAACGCTGCCCATGTACGTATGCCCACTCCACCAACGCATCCTCCTCAATCAACTGGTCGAATTCCTCCGGACTGTAGAAGTAATATTCCACGCCGTGGGTTTCCCCTGGTCGTGGCTTGCGCGTGGTAGCGGACACTGTCATGACAATATTTGGAAGCATCTCGCGTACCCTCTTCAATAACGTGCCCTTGCCTGCGCCCGATGGCGCGGCAACCACCACCAATTTTCCTTTGCCTGAATTCATTTATATCAACCTTTGCAGAAGTTCATCCCTGAAACAAGGTGATCATACAGGAAAAAGCGACCGGGTTGCCATACGTCCCATCAGTCCCATTAGTCCCATCAGCCAACATGGCGGGTTCCGCTGCGCTTCATCAACCCTACAACTCACAACGAATTTACAAAAAAAACGCCTGTGCCGAAAACGTTTGGATACACTTCGGCACAGGCGAGTAAATACGGCTCTTATAGAAAATTACTTTACGCGGCCTTTGGCTTTGACACGGGCAGCCTTGCCGACGCGATCACGAAGGTAGTAGAGCTTGGCGCGGCGTACACGACCTTCGCGGGTGACTTCCACTTTCTCAATGCGCGGGGAATGCAACGGAAAGACGCGTTCAACGCCTTCACCAAAGGCAACACGGCGCACGGTAAAGGTGGCGTTGGGGCTTTCTGAACCGTTACGGCTGATAACAACGCCTTCGTATACCTGAATGCGCTCTTTTTCGCCTTCAACAATACGGAAGTGTACGCGCACGGTGTCACCGATATTAAACTTCGGAAGGCTTTCGGCCGCCTTGCACTGTGCTTTTGCATATTCTTGCACTATATTCACGGAACATTCTCCTTTTTCGGCGTCGGCGATTCTGCGCCGAGTTCAACCAGTAATTCCAACTCTTCTTCTGACAATTGCTTCAACAAATCCGGCCGACGGGTGCGGGTCGCCCGTAGGGCTTCCTTGTGCCGCCACCGTTGTATGGCCGCATGGTTGCCTTCGAGCAACACCTGCGGCACGGTATCTCCCTTAAACACAGGCGGCCGCGTATATTGCGGCGGCCCCAGCAGGCCGTGATAAAAGGAATCCGTTTCCACCGATTCCCAGTCACCAACCACACCGGGCACCATGCGACTTACGGCTTCAATCACCACCAGTGCGGCAGATTCGCCACCACTAAGTACATAATCGCCGATGGATATCTCTTCTGTCACCAGTTGTCGGGATACCCGTTCGTCCACCCCTTCGTACCGCGCACAAATCAACACCATATCGTTCAGGGTGGCCAGTTCGCGCGCCACCTGCTGATTAAAAACACGGCCCCGGGGGGAAAGCAGTATAACATGCTCCAGGGAGTTTACTTCGATTAAACTTTCTGCCGCCTCAAACAGCGGCTCACATCGCATAACCATGCCCGCACCGCCGCCGTAGGGCGTATCGTCCACCGTGCGTCGCCGGTCATGGGCAAAATCGCGTGGGTTTGTCAACGAAACCGTCAACAACCCTTCTTCGAGGGCGCGTCCCAGCACACCAACGTGCAACATGGGCTGCATCGCCTCGGGAAACAATGTGAGGACATCAATCCTCATACTCAATCCTGTGCCGCTTTACGCGACGCCTTTCTGCGGTCTGCATCCGAATCCACCACCAGAAACGCTTCCGGTTCGGCGACCGTAATAATGCCCGCATCCAAATCAATCTTTACTATAAATGCATCGGTCACGGGCGCAGTGGCCATGACCCCGTTATCACATTGCAGGCGCATGATGCCGCCGCCGGGCGTATCCTGCGTCTCCGTAACGATGCCCACAAGATTTCCACCCGTAGTGACGACGCGCATCTCCGGAAAATCACGCAGTCCAGCACAGGCATTCGCCTGCAGGGAACCAGACAGGACAGGCGTCAGCACCGCCGCATTTTTCAAGGTTGCCACCGCGTCCCGACTTATACCGGGTGTTAATTCAACTATCACTTCTGAATTTGTGGCGCGCAGATTGCCGACGCGCACCTGAATGGGATTTGCACCAACTGCAATCAGCCGCAGGCAGTCGCACCCATCAAGGGTGTATTCGCGGCCCGGTACCACATCAACGCGCACTTGACGGCGCGCGACATTCACGGCAACTACTCTGCCAATATGCAGCCAATCATCGGCCATTATCGGTCATTCTTGCGAAGCGTTGACGATCTCAAGTCCAACCTGGGTCTGCGATTTTGTTGCCGCCGCATAAAGCAGGGTCCGCAGCGCCTTGGCCGTACGTCCATTCTTGCCGATGATGCAGCCCATGTCCGCCTCAGCTACCGTGAGTTGAATGGTTTGGCCATCATCACCTTCAATGAGGCGCACCTGCACGGACTCAGGATGGGTCACCAGTTTTTTGGCAACGAATTCCACTAATTCTTTAGCAGCCATTACGATGCTTCCGTCTCAGCATCCGCTTCGGCAGGTGCCTCTGCTGCTGCATCGCCTTCAGGCGCTGCTTCTTCAGCCACAACCTCTTCCGCAGCCACTTCTTCTACTGGCGCTTCCGGCTCATCCTCTTTCGGGGGCGGCGGGGCGTTGTAGCCTTTGTTTTCAACCACGCCACCTGTACGGGTCGCAGTGGTTTCTTCGGGCACGGTGCCGTTGTGGTGGTGCTGCAATACGCCCAGCTTGCTCAGGATACTACGTGCGGTATCCGACATTTCAGCGCCCTTATTCAACCAGTCCAATGCGCGGTGAACATTCACCTCGCTGACAGGCTCGGGCCGTGCGGCCGGATGATAGAAGCCGATAATGTCCAGTTCCGGGCCGCCCCGACGGGCACGTGAATCCTGCACCACAATCCGGTAATAGGGTTTGGCTTTGCGTCCGCCGCGTTTCAAACGAATTCTTGTCGCCATGGTTATCCTCTCGGTAGCCTTCGCATTTTTGCTACACATTACACAGAACGATACAAATCAAAACACGCATTGCTGCGCTTTATACCATCAGGCTACTGCCTGCAATCATCATACTAAAACCCGGGCATGGGCGGAAACGGACCGCCCGGCATCATGCCACCGCGTCGCTTGCCTTTACCCTTGGCCCCTTTCATCATCTGCTTCATCATCACCTTCATCTTCTGAAATTCCTTCAGCAGAGCATTCACATCCTGTACACTGGTGCCGCTGCCATCGGCAATACGTCGGCGGCGACTCCCGTTAATCAGATTCGGGTTGCGCCGCTCTTTCACCGTCATGGATAGGATAATGGCTTCAGTGTACTTCAACTCGTCTTCGGCCATGTCCATGCCCTGAGGCATCATTTTGCTCATGCCCGGAATCTTCTGCAGCATGTCGCCAATGTTGCCCATCTTGCGCACCTGACGCATGTGGCTTAAAAAATCTTCCAAATCCCAGTCGCCCTTGCGTATCTTCTTCTGGAATTCTTCGGCCTTGTCTTTGTCAACAACCTGCTGCGCCTTTTCAACCAGTGAAACGATGTCGCCCATGCCGAGAATCTGGTTCGCCATGCGCTCAGGATGGAACGGTTCGAGCGCATCGAGTTTCTCGCCTACGCCGACGAACTTCACCGGACAGCCGGTCACTTCAATGAGACTAATGGCAGCGCCGCCCCGGGCGTCACCATCCATCTGCGTCAAAATAACGCCTGTCAGCGGCAGCGCAGCATTAAACTGACGCGCCGAATTCACGGCATCCTGACCGGTCATGGCATTCGCCACAAACAGAATTTCATGAGGATTCAACTGGTCGGCAATCTGGCGCGCCTCAAGCATCATGTCTTCATCCACATGCAGACGCCCTGCCGTATCAAGCACTATCGTATCGCAACCGCGCAGGCTGGCTTCACCCATTGCCATCAGGCAGGTTTCAACCGGATCGGCATGTTCGCCAAGACTGAACATCTCAGCGCCTGCCTGCTGCGCCACTATTTCCAACTGTCGTATGGCCGCCGGACGATACACATCCGCACCAACCAGCAACGTCTTGTGACCCGCTTTTTTCAGATGCACCGCGAGTTTGCCCGCACTGGTCGTTTTACCCTGACCTTGCAGGCCCACCAACATGATCACTGTGGGCGGCTTATTTGAAAGCGCCAATGGCGCGTTCTTCTCGCCCATCAACTTGACCAACTCGTCGTGAACAATCTTCACGATCTGCTGGCCAGGGTGAACGCTGTCCAGTACCTTCTCACCCAGAGCGGCTTCCTGAACATCGGCGATAAATTTCTTTACCACCTTGAAGTTCACATCCGCTTCAAGCAATGCCGTGCGAATCTGCTGCAACGCATCGTGCATATTCGCCTCGGTCAGGCGACCCTGACCGCGGATGGTCTTGAACACGGAGTCCAGCCGTTTTGCCAGGCTTTCGAACATAGAACCGTCAGCTTTCCGTCTGAAAAAAAGGCGTCGCAACACAAGCGAACACACTACTGACGTGCGGACAACACCCCCTATTTTCAAATACAGGGGATGCTACGTGACCGCAGCCAAAACAGAATGCGCCACACCTTGCGTATAGCCGCTACCTAAAAAATCTTAAGGGGTACGCGAATCAACACATAGTACTATCGCGTACACGAAGTGTAGAGTGTATCAAAATACGCCTGCTTGCGTCAAATTGGCTGATATACAAAAAATACAGTTACAACCGTGACCCCGAAAGTATCCTTTCCCTGACTACAACTTTTTTTTGTAAAAACCTTCATCTTTCCGCACATCGGAATTCATGCGCTGTATAATTGCCAACAGAACATTGGCAATGTTCGAACACGCGGCATCAGAAATTGATACCGTATGGTGGTTTTCAGGGGCGGCGTATCTCACGCCATTTGCGTTTCCGGTGAGCGTGATGATTGTGATTCCGGTCGTGTTAGTGCGACCGGAATCCAATCGTCAAAAGTATCTATCCACATTGATTTCGAGGGAGCATCTTTCCCGGATTAAGTGTACCTTGTGGATCGAGTTCTTGCTTCACTGCGTGGAGCAACGCACTGGCAACAGATCCTTTTTCCTGCTGCATCCAGGGTTGGTGGTCTGTGCCAACACCGTGATGATGGGAGATGGTGCCGCCCGATGCCACAATGGCGTTTGACACGACTTCCTTGATGTTCTTCCATTGCCCGATAGCATTGTTTGGGTCGCGGGGAAAGACGAAGGTAAAGTAGAGACTCGCGCCGTTGCGATAACTGTGGCTGAGGTGCGCCATGACGATGCTGTTACAGGCGGGAGGTGGCGTGTTTGCAGTAATCGTCTGCTCCAGCACGGCACAGGCCCGTTCATGCAGTTGGGGCAAATGTTCCCATGCCGCTGCCGTCTCGACGGTGTCCACGCCCAGCCCACGATCCAGCATGGGGTCGCGCAGATAGGGCGTATCGAAACGCGTCTTGAGCCACATTTCCCCGAGGCTTGTGCCCATGTCCGCGCCGCCATTTTCACGCAGAATTTCCTTGGCGCGTGTGCTGGCGTATTCCACTTCGCCAGCGTCTCCCTCAAAACCGATCAGCATGAGACAGAATCCCATGGGGCCGTTTTCCGCGACTTCGGCCCCGCCATGGAGCACGCTGTAGAAGAAGGTTTCATTGGCGTCGGACAGGCGTATCATGGCGGTGGGCACACCCTGCTGCAACAGCGCTCTGGCCGCATGAAGTCCGGATGCAAAATCCTGAAAAAAATACGCCCGATATTCCTTCTTTTCCGGCACCCGTTGGATGCGCACCCACGCATCTGTAATGATGCCGAATGCGCCTTCCGATCCAGGCACCAAATCCCGCACCAGCGGTCCAGCGGCGGAATGAGGGAAGGTTTCGGTGTGCCAGGTTCCCTGCGGCGTGGCAAGGGTTGCACCCACAAACCAATCCTCTGCTTTGCCGTACTTGTTGGACTGGTGTCCCGCGCCCCGCGCCGCTATCCAGCCGCCCAGCGTGGAATACTCGAAAGATTGCGGGTAATGCCCCAGCGTCACACCCGCCTCCTGTAACTGCGCTTCAAGGGCTGGACCGTAAATACCCGCCTCGATGTGTGCGGTCATGTCAGTCTCATTGATTTCCAGTACCTGATTCATCAATGCCATGTCTACTGTAATTACGGCACATTGATTAGCTGCCCTGATTGGTGTTACACCGCCGACCACGCTAGAACCGCCGCCATAGGGAACCAAGGCTATGTTGTTGGCTTCCGCATAGTCCACCAGCGCCTGCACCTCCGCCGCACTGGCAGGGTAGGCCACGGCGTCCGGCGCAGTGTCAAGCAGGCCCTTACGCAGGTAGAGCAGGTCATGATAACTGCGGCCACGGGCATGATAGGCGCGTTCCCGGTCGTTTGTGAGGACACGGCTTTCCTCCATGATCGCGGTCAGCGCAGTCCACTGCTCCGCAGTAAGTCTCGATGAGGGCAATGCTATTCCCGATATGTCGAGGGCGGGCGTATCCGGCACTATGCCCAGTCCAAAATGTTTGCCAAGCCACTGCCATATTCCATCGGCATTTTCGCCGAGCACATCCGGCGCTTCGTACAGTCCCCATCCGTTCCAACGTAAATTTTTCTTGTCCATTATAATTCCTTATTTCCAATCGGCCGCTATTAAAAAAAGAGAGTGCTTCCGTAGGCGTATCTTCCCAGGTGGCCCTCTTTCTATTATAAACGAATGCCTTGTCCATATTGGCGCACCTGGGAAGGTACACCTACGATGTCTGGTTCAGTATTTCATTAGAATTGCACGGGGCACTATTTCAAATGTGGCGGGGAGCCGCCCCGGCGCTTCCCCGTCCACATCCAGCAATATCTCGTCCGCACTGGACACCGGTTCGGCAGTCACCTTCCTGCCGCGAAGCATGAACACGTCTCCTTCCTTTTCAAGGTGACGGCCGGAATAGACAGAGGGTATCCCCCGCAAGAATTTGAACAGGGAGGTCTGCCGTATGACAATTATATCGAAAACGCCGTCTTCAGGACTTGCCTGCGGGGCAATCTGCATACCGCCGCCAAAAAATCGTCCGTTGCACACGGCCACGGTGTTGATGTCCAGCACTTCGTCATACTGGTCGTCCACCTGCAGACGCACACGCGCCCCTTTATACTCCAAAAGTGCTTTGAACGTACCCCAGAGAAAGGCAAACTTGCCACCCAGGCTCTTGGCAAAGGTCAGTTGGTTCACAGCCCGGTCCGTGGCGCCGCTGAGCCCAAAACTGGCAACATTATCAAAGTAGCGGGTTTTTATTTCACTGGTAGCGTCATCACGATAACTGAGTTGTCCGAGGTCTATGGCATGTACTTCCCCATCTGCCACCCGCGCTATTTGTGTGTCGGGGTCCGTGGACGCACCGAGGGTGCGTCTGAAATCGGCGCCGGTTCCGCTGGTGATAATACTCAATACGGCCTGTGAATTTATGGGGCGGCCGCCCTCGAAAAAGCCGTTGACCACTTCGTTGACCGTGCCGTCCCCCCCTACTGCGATGATTTGGTCCACGCCGTCTTTCAGGGCTGCCGTTGCCAGGCGCATTGCCGCCATGGGACCATCGGTAAAGACCGTATCAAATGCACCCAAACACTGCTTCATCTTATCGGCGACTTCCGGCCAGCGACCCTCGGTGTGACTACCGGCAGAACGCGGATTTACAATGGCGCGCACCCTTGAGGATGGATAATACCTGGCAATAAAATGTTCCCGTTGTTTGTCGAGTTCCTCGGGTAGCCAGTGCAGTTCTTCGGACATGAGGCCGCTTACCTTCTCCAGAACATGCTCTTTTGGCAACCCCAGGGAGCCGATGCCTGTGCGACGAAAAAGGATATCCTCCAGGGTAAACGCCATTTCGCGACGAACGCCGTACACCACTTCTGCGGCGATATCCGGCGCATTGTCGTCCAGCCGCGCATAGAGCGCCGGCTCTTCTTCCGCCAGACGCAACACCTCATCCATGGCGGTTCCGTAGTTATGGGCGAGATGGGCAATAACATCGCCGGGCAATTCCGAATAACGTTCCGCTGCCTTTTCGAGAAACGCCGTGAACTTACCGGTGTCGCCGCCATATACTGGAGTGCTGTCCGTGGTGCAAATCACCGGCTCGGCGCCCAGCTTTACCATCACCATATCCACCACTTGCTCTGCAAGGTGTCGCGCTGTAGTCCACTTGCCGCCAATGGCAGTAAGGAGACCAGTCAGTCCATCGGACATTTCATGGTCCACAATTTCCGCTGCACGACTGGCGGCATAGGCATCTTGATCAGATTCTTCTGTGGAGTTTGTAGATTCCGTTGAATCTACAATGGGACGCAAACCGCCGTAAAAGAACACTACATCCTCGCGCTTGAGCGTCGCGGCGGGGTAGGCTTCATTGATAGCGGCTACAAAGGCAAGAATATCCTTTTCCGTGACGCGAAAGCCATCCGGGTCGCCACGATAAACCGTATCGGTGGTGCCGATGAGAGAGTAGCCGCGCCAGGGTAAAATAAAGAAATGCCCTTTTGGGGTAAGTGCGGCAATGGCGTGGTTCTGCGTCAACGGTCTGGTAATGATGTGGATGCCTTTGGAACGAATCAGGCGACGCGTCTGGTTCTTCGGTGACAAATGCGCCATAAGCAAGTCTGCCCAAGGGCCTGTAGCATTCACAGTTAGTTTAGCCCGTACAGCAAAATCTGGTCCGCATTGGTGTACATCCCGCATTCGGGCACCCATCACCGTTTGGCCTTCGATGATAAATTCACGGGCTTCCACATAATTGGCGACATCTGCGCCAGCCTCAACGGCACTACGCAGGCATGCCAGGGCAAGACGTTCTGGAAAATGCATCTGGTAATCATAAAACGTGATGGCGCCGGTAAGATTTGGCGCTTCGAGGCCCGGCTCCAAGGCAATCGTCTCATCGTGGTTGAGGTTACGATGGGCGGGGATTGCTTTTTCAGGATCATCCAGACGGTTTCGGTCGTAAGCAAGCCAGTCATAAGCCGTAAGGCCCAGCGCCATTTTGATTCTGCCACGAATGCCTTTGCCGTAGAGCGGCATGAGGAACATGAGCGGATGAACCATGTGGGGCGCCGCATTGGACCAGATGCGCCGTTCACGTAACGACTCCCGCACCAATCCGAGCTCCAGATTCTGCAGGTAGCGCAGCCCGCCATGAATCAGTTTCGAGGAGGCGGCAGTAGTGGCATCCGCGAAATCTGACTTGTCCACCAGGGCCACGGATAATCCACGTAAAGAAGCATCCCTGGCTATGCTTATCCCCGCAATACCGCCACCAACAACGAGCAGATCGTATTCTTTTTCGCTCATTACCGATAAGTTTCTTTGCATGGCAACAACACTCCTCCTGCCAGTGCGAGCTTAGTCCATACCAGTTTACACCATTTAGTGCATCTACATGATACGGTATCAGGCTACAGATAATACAGTTGGTGACCCAGATAGGCAGGGGGATCGCCTATGCTTCGCTCTTTCCAGCACAAAATCCCCAATTTCATTTTTCCAGAAAGGCTGTTAGCGATCCCAGTGTTTACGTTGTTGATATTTTTGGGCGTCAGGCCTACAATTACCCCATGCCATTCCCAGGTATACTTTTTCCTATAAGATGCTTCTGGCTTTCGGTTTTCCATATATTGTGTTGGGCTTGCTGAAAAGTTATGCACCGTTTATCCACAACCCCACCTGTAGTTTTATTGGATATAAGAAGTTTCAACAACTAAGGGAAACAGATGTAACGGACACATTATCTCCATACATTTCTTCCTGTTAGAAATATTATTGAGCATGCGCATTACTTTCCTGGCTTTTGCATGGTCTTTTTCTAGCCACCTTTTCATTAAAACTTGACATGTTTTCCACACCCTTAATCACGTCGCACCTCAGGTATTTGCCCCCATATATGGGTCTGTTTATGCAAGGGCAATTTAAGATGAGGGGCAGCGCGGTAAGAATCCAAAGTTTTTTTGGGCGTATTCGTTAAAGCCGAAAAAGTAGAATAGGCCCGGCAGTCTCGTGCTAGTTCGCATTTTTGGTTATCTTTCATGAAAATAGTTTTGGCTAGCGTTCCCGGCACTCAACACAAGCTAAGATACTTACGCTCATAAAAAAAGCGGCCTTCCTGTGTTGGAAGACCGCATTTAACAAATCAAACGCTTTTTCTTTTATACCATTAGAGCCCGTGACGCCATTGCCTCTGAACATTCTTTTGCAATTCAGGATGCATAACCTCGTGCATATTGCTTTCCCATGCGTCCACATAAGGTTCCGCCGGTGTTGCTTTTTCTAGGGCATCTTTTTGATAGGGCGTCAATTCAGGAATATCATCGGGGACTACTGTACAAGTGAGGAACACCATGAGTTCATTAATCTGCTCAACACGCTGGTTGTTGCGGAAGAGGAAATTCACCACAGGCACATCGCCGAGGACTGGAATCTTTTTCGTTGAAGAGGTCGCCGAATTTTTGCGAAGGCCTCCAACAAATATGGTCTGGCCATTGCCCATACGCATGGTAGAGCTGACCTCACGTTTGTCTTCAATGGGCACTCCCTGAAATTCGCCAAACAGGTTACTCTCTTTACCTTCAATCGTGGTTATAATCGTATCGTCGTTAGAAACCTTTGGCGTAACAGTAAATACAGTACCTACTTCTTTAAACTGCGTATTGGTCTGAGACCCACCAGCACCTGTCTGCTGAATTTCAATATAGGGAATTTCCTGCGATATGGAAATTTCGGCAGGTTCATTTTCCAGGGTGGTCAAGATTGGGTTGGAGACCAGATGGGCGTTTCGGTTGCGGACTTCCAGTTGAATTAAGCCACGCCAATCAATGCTGCCAGTCAGTACGCCGAAGTTCATCAATCCCGCCGGATTTTGCAACGCTTCCAAGTCGGACAGGAAGTTCAGTTCCTGCAGGTTGCCCACAGCACGACCATTAGCGCCCAGAGCAGCCTCCCGTCTTGAGAAGCGCTGCACGGAATCTATGAGCCACTGCACGCCGGTGTCCGCTTCATCACTAAGTACTGCATCCACCACCATCGTCTCTATCAACACTTGTTTGGTGGCGATATCAAGTTTTTTCACAACCTGTGCAACTTGTTCCACAACAATCGGAAGGTCCGTCACAATCAAGTGGGATGCACGCTCATCCGCTTCAACTTCGCCGCCCTTGGGGCTGAGCATTTTTTGAACTATGGGCATCAAGTCTTTTGGATTAGCATAGTTAAGCGCTATCACTTCAGTTACTGTGGGCAACACTGGCTCGGCGACATCCAACTGATGCGCCATGGCAATCAACTCATCCACCCTGTTCTTGGGTGCGCTTATGACCAGGGTATTTGTCTTGGGATTACTGGAAATGTTAATGGCAGCTTCATCACGAATACCACTGACGATTTCGTCCAATACTCCCTTAATTTCGCCAGCATCGGCCCGTTCCATGGTCAACATGGTGGTCTTGCGGTTAACAGCGGCGGCTTCTTCATAAGGCACGATGAAGTAAATGCCTTCTTCTTCAACCATGCCAAGCCCATTCATACGCAGGGCCGTCTCCATGGCTACGCGAAGCGGCACCTGCCGCAGATTGGCGGTCACCACGCCCGTCAACTGGGTGCCCGCAATAATATTGAGGTCTGCCTTGAGGGCAAGAATAGCGACTACATTTGTGAGGTCTACTTCTCGGAAATCTACATCCACCAGCTGTTCAAGCGGGTCGCCAACATACGTTTTCCGGGGACGTGATATGGGCGCGGCCGCTGGTGCAACAGCATCCTCGGCTTCTCCTGGAGTTTCCGCCAAAGGAGCCGTGGAAACGGGCGCATCCGGTTTTGGCGCATCAATCGGCGCGGTAGCGACCGGGTCCATAGGATCTGCGCCAGCAGAAACAGCACGCATCAATCCGCGCAGCTGCCCCACAAGCGATTCTTGGGACTGGCGCACCATATCATTGCTCTGCACACGAGGGGCAGGCGGAGCAGGCGGGGCAACAGGCGTAACCTCTTCTCCTCCAGCAGGGGCTTCAGGCTCCTCTAAGGGGGCTTCCTCAACCGCCGGAGCCTCTTCCATCTGCAGGAAGGCCACCGCTTCGCCCTGTTCATCTGAAACACGCGGATTCAGCAAGATCGCAGGCGCACCCACCTCGGCATAAGGCACCGCAACCGCAGGCGAGGCCTCCGCCTGGCTTACCAACAACGCATTCAGTGCGTTGGCAAGCAACGCCTCCTTCTGCCGTTGCTGTTCCGGCGTACAAGATATTTTCGTTTCTACGGGTGTGTCAGCAGTGCAAGGCACAGCAGTACCACGCAGTTGCTCCAGTTGTTTTGCCAGCACTTCACTACGCTGCTGGTAACTGGAGGTATCATCCGTACCGGCAAAAGCCGGCAACGTTTGCAGCGGATACCCTGTAATACTTATAACCGCCAACCCGATCAATAAGATGCGCAACAGATGCAGCATGGATCAGAACTCCTTCATTTCCAGTGGACGTATGCTCTCGCCGATTTTGAGCAGTACCCGCGTAGGCTCTATATCTTGAACCACGACGCCGTCTGCAAACACATACCCTTCATGAACAACCATATTATCTATAATCGCAACGGGATTCACATCATCCCAGATAATGCCTGTTACCTCACGAACCCGTTTTCTATCGTCCGGAGGGCCTGGAGTATCATCAGGTGGAACACCATCATCAGAAATGGTGGGCATCCCTACCAGCGGTGTCAGCGGATTGCGAGCAATCTTCACAGCACGGTAATCCATGGGCTGCACCTCAACCGACTGGGTCAACTCCTCTATATTAATCTCAGTGGCCTCCAGCAGATTCACCGAGGCCGCCGTTGCTGCAGGTCTGGTGTTTCTAGGGGGCTTCTCGGCGGCATCAGCCGCTTTCCCACTATTGCCAGAGACCTCGGCACTTCCAGGGGGCACATCTCCTGCCAGCAGGAACTGGTACACCAGCACGCCCACCAAAACCGCACCGAGCACACCCGCGATGATCACTTGTTTTTTTTGTTGGTCATCCATTACTTCGCACCTGCTTCGTCTTGAATAAACCTGAACGTGCTGAGTATAAATTGCGTCTGCGAAACACCATTTTCTTCCTCTCCAATATCAATATCGGAAATTTTAAAATAACGCTGACTCCGCTCAAGCATGTTGATAAAGGTAACCACGTCGTGAAACTTGCCAATGGCCATCACCTTATAAGGGATAACCTCTATATTAGCCTCTTTACGCGTGGGCTGGGAAGACAACTCCACACGTAACCCAAGGTCTGCTGCCTGCGTTTCAATCCCTCGCAGTAGACTCGGAATCTCCATCTTTTCCGGCAGACGCTGTTCAAAAAGCGTCACCAGATTGTTCATTTTGTCCGCCTCTTCCTGCAACGCATCAATGTTCGCGTCAATCTTCTGTGCGGCCTTCAGCTCTTCGCTGATCGTTTTATACTCCTCAGCACGGGCCGCAATGGTCACTCGCTTCCCGGTATAGACCAGAAAGAAGAATCCCACAAACAGCCCGACTGTGACGGCGAGTACAACACCGACAAAAATCCAGTCCTGCAGGGTTACTTTGCCTTTAAACATGTCCATCATGGGCATCTATTACCTCGCGCATATTGATGCGCACCTAGCGGGTTCGCCGCCCATGGGCAGTCCCGCAACCACGTTTATTTACAAAATCAAATATTCAAAAACAAATTCACGTACGGGTTCTTCATCAAATTCAGTATCGGTAATCTGAGACGTATACAGTTGAAACACCTCTGAAAAATCCAAGTCCGAAGTAGTATTTGCCGCCAGCGTAGCCGTGCTGCTCATGCCACTTGCATCATCAACGGCATACCCTGAGACTTCCAGTATCGACCGCGTCACCTGCTTTCTTTCCATTTTGGGCCGGCCCGTTTTGGGGTCATTAATCGGCTTGCCATCTTTGCCGAGAGACGGCACTTCTTCCGTGAATCTGCGTTCTGTCAACCGCAGCCGTTTGTACCAAATATTGTCCGGGGTCAACGCCATCAGCTGGTGCAGATGTTCAGACCAGATGGTCCTACCTTCCAGGATCGTCTTGATAGTCGCCACCATAGTATTCAGTTGCTGCTTCTGCAGTTCCAGTTGTTCATACTTCTCAACCGTGGCTGACAGCTGTTGCAACGCCGCCTGCTGCTTGGCAACCTGCTGTTCTATGGTTTTTAGTTCCACATTGAGGCTCAAATAGGTCTGCCCCATGAAAAACAGTACCGCCAGCAGTATGGCAAGACTGATAATATGCGGTAAGGGCGTCCGCGTAATAGGCCGCTGCTCCAAGGGCAGTAGGTTAATTTTAATCATTGACCGGTTATCCTCATAAATCCGCCATGCCGCGCGCGGCGAGGCCCACAGCCACCACAAACTGGGCAGGGCGTTTTATCAAAGGTTTCAATGCACTCTCCTCACCCAGCAACAAATTACTGTCCAGCGGATTGGCGATCTCCACCACCCCAAATCCGAGTTCATCTTTAAGCGTCATTGCCACAAGCGGAAAATCAGCCATACCACCTGCCAGCACAATCCTGTCAACAGGCTGCTCATAGAGCTGATGTTCGTAATAGTCAAAGGAACGCCTGAATTCCACGCCCATGCGGCTGAGGGGGCCAGCCACCATGTCTTCAATACGCTGCGTTTTCTTTTCCATCATCGCCGGCGCAGACATACCCTGATTAAAAGAATTTGACGCGCCGCCTCCCATGCTTCCCATCTCTTCGTCAAGGGGGTCGAGCAGCGAACCGCCGCCGCCCAACTCCGCAAAAGGATCGCCCGCCATGGGCACTTCATCATCATCTGCAAACCCAATTTCCGTCTCCAGCGCTTCCAGCGCTTCGGGAACATCGGTATCGGTCATACTTTTTTGCTCATACCCCTCAACAAGTTGGATAGCCGCATCAAAGTCGCAACGGCTGGCCTTTGCCACCGCCTGGATAATTTCACGGGCACCCCAGTTGACTTCACGTATGAAATTTGATACGCCGTCCTTGATGAAATGGATGCTCGAAGAATTCAGGCCGACATTGATGATGGCCACCGTTTCACCGACCCGCAGAAAATCACAGGCTTCGCCAGCGTCTGCTAGGGCGAGAGAGTCCACACTTAACACGCCACACTGTACTTCAGCGCCACGCAAAACCTGAAGCCGGCTTTCGATCTCGTCATGTTTCGCGGCAACAAGCAACACCTTCAACTGGCGGCGCTCATCTTCCTGATACTCATCAAGCACCACCCAATCCAAAAACACATCCTTCAAATCGTAGGGCATGTTGTTCGCCGCTTCGCGCTCAATGGCGGCACGGAGTTGTTCTTTAGGCACATCGGTCAACCGGGGGTATCGCACTACTACCGTATTTCCGGTCAACGCCGCTGACACATGGCTTTGGGGCACGGGCATCGCCTCAAGCGCCGCTATTACAGCGCCTATCTGCGCACGTACAGGATCAACATTTGATTCGTTCCTGTCCACCAACGCGCACGTCGCCTGGTCAATTCTCAAACGACCCGACGACCGCGACATCAGCACTGCTTTCACAGCGTGCGTGCCTATGTCCAAGCCTATCGCTTTTTTTGGTTTCGTGAAGCCCAAAACGCCATCTACTCCTATCGGTGTACATCACTCAATATGCAAACCAACATCCACACTGATTAAAATAGTATCACAAACAAAACCTCAATTTACACAAACTCTACTTTTTCTCCCACTTCAAACAAGAGAATTTTAGTAAGTCTATCACAAATATGATATTCTGTCAACACTTTACCGCTTCAACTGTCCCATGCACTGTAAAGCACTTTGACGGATAACCAAAGACAAGCGATCTGTGCATACCATACACAACAAATCTCTCCGTCCACCTTTAGCGTATCATAGAATGCGCGACTTTGTCAACAATTTTTTATATATTATTTTCAACAACCAAAACAAAGCACAAATAAAGGTTTAACAACAAAAATATCATGATGGGCAAGCAGCCAGCATATCCTGTCGTTTGCCCGCTGCCAGAAGAGGGACCGGCGGTTCCCACACAGCCTATGATTGTACCACGATTATATTGCCTCAATTCCTTCATGTGGTATATACTTGCCCAACGATCAATGAAACACCGCTTGAAGCACAACACGACACTCCAACAGGAAAATTTATATGGCAAAAAGCATGACCGGGTTCGCCCGAACCACCACCACCCTTGGCAACGAAACCATTACCATTGAGATCAGCGGCGTTAACCATCGTTTTCTGGATTGCTCAATCCGACTTCCCGGACCGTGGGCCATGGTGGAAACCAGCCTGCGCGAAATTATCAAGCAACACATTTCGCGAGGCAAACTAAATATTTTTATCCGCCATGGACGAGGCACCGGCACAATGCCGCCCATCCGGCTTGACCAGGAACGGGCACGCCAATACATCGAGGCATCCCGCATGCTGATGCACGAAATGCGATCCACCGACGCGCTTTCCCTGAACACGCTCATTACTCTCGATGGCGTTATTACTTCTATGGAAGAAGAACCGAACATTGAAGAAATTGAAAAGACACTGGGCGCTGCCCTTGAAGAAGCACTGGTACAACTGAACGAGATGCGCGCCCACGAAGGAGCCGCGCTTGTTGAAGCACTGCTTCACCACCTCACCGTTCTTGAAAGTTCCACGATACGCTTAGAGGCACGTGCACCTGAACTCGTCGAAGCCTATCAGGAACGGTTGCGTCAGCGCATGGAAGAAATCAACGCTGAGGTGGGCGTGAAAGAAGAACGGCTCGCGATGGAAGTTGCCGTAATGGCGGAGCGCATGGACGTAACCGAAGAACTGGTACGGTTAAAAGCGCACATCAAACATGCCCGCGAGATTATGGCAGCGGATGGCGCGATTGGCCGCGACCTCAACTTCCTTACCCAGGAAATGCAGCGGGAAGTCAACACCCTCGGCTCAAAACTGCGCGGTGTGGACACCTGCCGCGACGTCATCGAGATGAAGGCGGAGGTGGAGAAATTTCGCGAGCAGTTGCAAAATATCGAATGATCCTGTCCGTTTATTCCCCGTCAAGAAAACGCTCACCTGCATAAGCAATCGCCCAAGCACCCAGCGGTGCAGTCACCAGTATGCTCAATACCGTAATGGCGAGAATCGTTTCGCCGGGCGCCGTATCCACTCCCGCGCTGGTCATCATCAATAACGGCGTTGCGCCAATAGCCGCCTGCACCGTCCCCTTGGGAATGGCGGTCGTAGCGATAAACAGGCGCACCCTGCGGGAAAACCTGCTGCCGGCAGTGCAGAGAAAAACGCCTGCTATACGCGCCGTCAGACCGCCGGTCAGAATCACAATACCCACCAGGCCGGTTTTCATGGCTACCTGAAAGTCCACCTGAGCGCCCACCATGGTGAACAGCACAATCTCTGAGAATATCCATATCTTCGCTAGTTTCGCGGACATTTCATGGGCATACCCATCACGCAGTTCCAGGATGATAAACCCCATCGCCATAACGGCAGGCAGCGCCGCAAAAGGAATGTGAACATGCATCCCGAGGAGTTGTTCAGCACGCAGGAAAAGCATGGCAAGGGCAATAAGCGTCATGGCCCGTTTGGTGGCGCGGGGATTGATGATATTGAAGAGATAACATAACGCAGCGCCCGCAGCCAAACCGACAACAATACCTAAAAATACCGCAATTGGAACCGCACCCAGTTCGCGAAAAAGAGGACCGCCGTCGCCCAGATACAAATGCATCAGTATCCCGAATACCACGATTACAAGGGTGTTTTCCAGAGAAGCGGCCGCAAGCACTGCCGTGGGCGCATCGGATTTGCCGCCTTTACCGCGTTCCATGAAGTCAAGCATGAGCGGCACCACCACGGCTGGCGATACAGCACAGACCACAGCGCCCAGCAACATCGCCGCCCCAAAATCCAACCCCAACAGAGGAGGCGCGATCAGGGTTATGACGATCCCTTCCAAAAGAGCCGGTACAAAAGCAAGCAGCAAAGCGCGAACTCCGATACGGTTCAATGTGACGCGGTTGAGTTTAAGGCCCGCACGCAAAAGGATAATCACCAGCGCTACGGATCGCATCTCAACGCCAAGCGCGAGCATCTCGATGGAAATAAAGCCCAACAGATTTGGACCCAGCAACATGCCCACCAGTAACATGCCCACCAGTCCCGGTTGACGACACTTGCGCATCAGCCAATCCGCAATCAACGCTACGATCAATACGCCAAAAAAATCTATTATCATTTTTTATCCGAGGTCCCTTGGGAAACTGTTATAAACAGAAAGCGGCAATACAGACACACAAAATTAAAATGCAGGTATAACACGAAAACACAGGAGTCATCAGTGCCGCTTGTCAGGCAGGACGGTTAAAGGCGAACCCCATCGCCGCTGAAAGCATAGCAAAGCCTTTGGTTTCCGGTCAAAAATGAGCAAACATACTATCTTATTTGTTACCAGCCTCCACACCGTTATTCCGGTTTTTATTTCTGATTCCTATCAGAAAATAAAAACCGGAATGACGTTCATGGTAGTATGTTCTCAAGTTCATCTTCTTGTTTTTATAGCGGCTACGCACCGATAATGTACTTAAATCACATCCCTTTGAATCACCCGAACAGGAAATCATCATGGCAACAATTTCTCTTTCGCAACTTGACTGGACGCTTCAAGGCTGGCGCCCTTTTGCGTGGCGACTCTCCAAGCGCATTGAAAATCAGCAGGCAGGCGTTGCCGATATAGGGCCGCTTTCAGCACGCATACCGGCATCCGCGCAGCAGTTACTTCTCGAAGCAGGAGTAATTCAGGACTGGAACATCGGCATGAATTCGCTTGCCTGTGAATGGGTGGAAAACCGGCACTGGGATTTTTCTGCACGTATTCCCGCAGATTTACTGCCAACGGATCAGCCCATCATTCTTGATGCGCCCGGACTTGATTATGCGGGCTGGATATTGGTGGACTGCGTGGAGGCCGCTAGATTTGAAGGGGCGCTTCTCCCCCATCGCTTCGATTTGACCCAAGCGTTGGGCGACGGCAACGAACATCTGCTCAGCATCGTATTCGAGGAAGCACCTCGTGAACAGGGACAAATCGGCTATACGTCCCTGTCGCGATATTTCAAACCGCGCTACAATTACAGTTGGGACTGGTGTCCGCGCATTGTGCCTGTCGGGCCGTGGGCGCCAATGACGCTACTCACCGACACCGACGCTTTGTGCAATCTGGTCTCGGTGCATGCCATCCTCAACGACGACAATACAACAGGCTTCGTGGAAGCACAGCTGCAGTGTGATGCTACTCAAGCCGCATCGTCCTTTCGTTTGGAACTGCACGATGGTAATACTATTCTCGCCTCGACAACCACCACTACAGTGCGGGGAACGGTACACCTGCAAACAGAACCCTGTTCGGTGGAACCGTGGTGGCCGAACGGCGCTGGCGCGCAACGTCTTTACGAAATCACCCTGACTGCACTGGATGCCGCTGGAAGTGTTTGTTGGCAGGAAACACGGTGCGTAGGATTCCGCCGTATCGAATGGCAGCCATGCGAAAACGCCCCTGCCGATGCGGAACCGTGGCTATGTGTTGTGAATGACGTACCCGTGTTCCTGCAAGGCGCGAACTGGGTACCGCCCAAGGCAATCTATCACGACACAACACGGGCAGACTACGAGAGGCTTACCCGTCTTTATCAGGATATGGGCGCCAACGTACTGCGCGTCTGGGGCGGCGGCATTCTCGAAACACATGACTTTTATGATTTGTGCGACCGTGCCGGTATTCTAGTGTGGCAGGAACTCCCCCTTTCCTCTTCCGGCGTGGAGAATTGTCCGCCCGACACCCCCGAAGCCATCGAACAATTAACCTGCATCGCCCGCAGCTACGTGCAACGCCGCGCCCACCACGCGTCGCTGTTGCTTTGGAGCGGTGGCAACGAACTCACCTGGGGCGGCCCTGAAGAAAAGACGGGCATTCTCCCTGTGGATGAACAGCATCCGTGCATAGCGGCACTGCGCGACACCTTGGCAACATGCGATCCGGCCCATCGTTTCGTTGCAACATCACCGACAGGGCCGCGCTTCTGCGCGGATGCGAATGAGTATGGAAAGGGAATGCACCACGACATACACGGGCCGTGGGGACTGGGCGGGTTTGCGGGAAACACCTTCGAGGAACGCCTTGAAAAATGGCGCGAATACTGGTCTAAAGACGACTCCCTGTTCCGGTCAGAAACAGGTATGCCTGGCGCGGCATCTCCTGAATGTATTGCTCTCTATGCCGACGCCGATCTTGTATGGCCGCCGCATGGACACTACTGGATGCACACTGCGGCATGGTGGACCCAGTGGGACTTGTGTCGAAAAGATATGGAATCAATCACCGATAAAAGGATTGGGATTGACGCTTATATAAAGGAGACACAGGCACGACAGGCGGAAGCCTACGGATTTGCCGCAAAGATATGCAAAGATCGTTTCCCGAAATGCGGCGGCTTCATCATCTGGATGGGACACGACTGTTTTCCGTGCCCTGCGAACAATTCCGTCATAGACTTTCTGTGCAAGCCAAAGCCCGCCTATTTCGCATTACAGGAAATTTTCAATAGCAACACCGATTAATCAGACTTCAGTCTGCCATACCTTTGCCGCTGGCTTGCATTTGCTGATAGACGGCCTTCATTTCTTCAAACCGCGCCAGTATCGGCAGTTGCTGGGTGCATTCTTCCTCGCAGGCGCGGCATTGCGTACACTCAGCAAGCAACGCCGGAACATCACTGGAATTCCAGTGGTAGTGCATGTGTTGAACAGACTTTTCCATACCCATCACCATGCCGCGATTGTAGGCCTCCATGAGCCGTACCACAGGTATGCCCTGAGGACAACCACTGCAATAACCGCACTGGGTGCAGAACTCTTTATACAAAGAGCGCAACTGCTCGCTGGCAGCGGTAATCTCAACCGCACTGAGCGGCTTAAACCGGTTAACCACCTCGACGGCCTCGTCCACATCCTTACTGTTCCTGAAACCCACCAAGGCCACAGTCACTTCAGGCAGCGAAAGATTAAAGCGCAACGCCGTTTCGAGAATAGAAGCATCGCCCGGCAGCATAATTTGCCTGTACCGGTCCGGGTAATCAAGTAGAATGCCGCCACCCAAGGTGTTCATGGTCACCACGCCCATCCCCCGTTTCGCCGCTGCTTGAACCCCTGCGTAACGCAGGTGATGGTTCTGGATATTCAGTCCAAGCAACATGCTCTCGAAAAGACCCTCGCCTTCATCAAGCATGGCTTCGATGTTCGCCAGCTCAAGATGGGTGGAAACACTGATATGACGGATAAGCCCTTCCTCCTTGAGATCGCGAAACACTTTTAATACGCCTTGGGTCTTTCGTTCAGCCAGATCGCCCGGCTGGACAAGGCACCACACATGATAGAAATCTATGGCGTCCACATTAAGTCGATCAAGAGACCGCTCACAATGACGCCGCACACCATCGGGTGTCGCTTCCATTGTTTTGGTTGAGACGTAAAACGGGCGGCCGGTCTTCTTTATCTCCTTGAAGGCTGTGCCACAAATAATTTCGCTCTTATCGTCGCAGTAACCAGGCGCGGTGTCAAAATAGGTAACGCCCGCATCGAAGGCATGTTTCACCACCGCTGCCATCTCATCAATTTTTCCCGGCGTTTCAAAACGCATACCGCCAAAACCAAGACGGGAAACGCTTACGCCTGTAGTGCCAAATTCTGTATACAGCATTTTATTCCTTACATTTTTACGGCCGGACAATGCAAAGCCCCGTAATAACGGGGCTTAACGCTTTCCAAAGCACATGTATGATTTTAACCTTTAGAGGCTTGTCTTAACGGTCGGTATGCCTCCTATCCACAAAGAAACAGCTCTTGCCGTTCACAGGCTGTGCCTTCTGCCGCACCTGCGCGAGGACTTCAAACATCTTCTTGGCACTCTTGAACTGGCGAAACTTGTTGTGCGCCACACCCATGGCCAATGCCATCAAGGGTGTGCGCGTCTCACGGCCTTCACGGTCGGGAACGGTAATGTATCCTTGCTGCACTTCCTGAGTGGTGTACAACTGCTTAACCTGGTCATCAAAATTTTGCACCAACACATTGCAGAAGCGTTCATAATCGTCAAGTTTAACCATAATCACAAAATGCTGCCTGCCCATATGCGCAATGTAGGACTCATAAATCCCTTCTGACTTAACGAGATTGGTTAATGCGCTGGCAATCATTGCAAGCGCCTTCACCTGGCCGTCCTGGGGGCGGCTTTTGCAGTACGCTTCAAAACCAACAGCGTCTACATATACACACGCGATGGGGGAATTACGGGCAAGGCTGTGGTTCAACTCACGCTTGAAAGCGTCCGTACCCGGCAGCTTCGTGACACGATGGCGCTGCTCCAAGGTGGTCAGCAGGGCATTCAGTGAGGCAATCTTATCCATCAGCCGCTCAAGTTTGAACGGCTTCACCAGATAGTCATCGGCACCCTGCTCCATGCCATGAACAATTTCCGGTTCCTCACCCAGCGCCGTCAGCATCAACACTGCGGAACGGTACAACTCCGGGTCTTTGCGAATCTTTCGGCAAATCTGGTACCCTGTCACGCCGGGCAACATGATGTCCAGCAGGCAAATAGTCGGCTTGACCATTTTCGCGTACTCAAACGCCCCTTCACCGGTATTTATGACAAAGGTCTGGTGTCCCTCTGCGGTCAACTTGGTCTTTACCAGTTCCGCCAAATCCACATCATCATCAACTACTAATATCTTGGTCATAATAACGCTAAACCCCTTCTCTATTACTGTTGCCCTTTACAAATGCAACGCCACTGACATCCACAGCCAGCCCAAAACAAAATATACCATACCATGTTATACATCAACAAACCGCGCTTTTGCAAAACTCGCGGAAACACAGTCCAAACCTCTCTTTGAAAGCAGCAGCTTAATGTAAACTATCAGAGCAAATTATACACAATGCCATGGTGCAAGGTAAAAAAACGACTGGGACTGTTTTTCACACTACTGCAAATCACATTTGCCGGTTAAGCAGGAAACACTGCCGAACCAGAAACAAGATTCAATTTCTGTGCCAGCATGGATTTGGGATTACATAGGGGAATGACCACTTCCTCTCTGGAGGACAAGCGTTGCCGTGAGATAAATAATGCTGCGGCAGGATGGTGATAGGATAGGGTTTTGATACACTGCCACCACTCCAGGTCTTTGCCGGAATCGCCCATCAACAGGGCGGGAACCTCTTTGAGTTCCGCCATTTGTTCGCTGTCAATCAGTTGCTCGAACAATAAGCCCAGAGCATCTGGCGAATAGGTGTTCACCTTATCAATCAACGGCTGATGACGTGCTACAATCTGCGCCGCCTGCCTGTACCGTTCCGCAAAAGCGTCCCAGGCGCAATCCATACAACGCACCAGCAACGCCACAAACTCAATCTTGGTATTTTCTGGCAGTTGCTGCAGACGCTGCGAAAGTTCGGGGTTGGCAAGCAGGTAATTAAGCCCTGTTGAAACTACTGCCGCATCTTCCTGCATGGCAATCGCCTTTTTGGGGTCTACCTGATACACGCCATGAAGTCGCAAAGCACGTTCCTGAAAGTTTGGAACGGCGGGCAACGGCTCAGGAAAGGCTGCATAATCATAATCAAGCCCGGCGGCAATCTCATATCCCTGCACCCCGGCTGCAACATTTCCCTGCTGCAAAAGAGCGTCTGCCTTGTCCAGTATCATTTCCTGCATACGACGCCGGATGCGCAACAGCTCGTAAGCCTGTGATGCCGCCGTATATTTTCCCAGGTGAACGGCATTATCCGCCAACGCCATCACAAGTTCCCAAGGGAGTTGGGGCGGCCCTTTTTTGTCAAGTTGCTCCCTCACATACCCTGACAAGTCGGACCGCTTCACCAGATGCAGCGCATCCTGATAGCGGGGGCAGGACTCGTCTTCCGGAAAGAGGTACCTATACTTCGGGGAATCAACATCTTCGGGCGAGCTTTGCCGCAGGGGGGATGCAGGCATAAACAGAAATCGGAAATTGACAATATCGCCATTCGCGACAGCGCTGGCAAGACATGAATCAATCACCGCCTGACTAACGGGAGGCTCCTGCACTGCTTGTCTACTCATGAGCACACCCTCTCAAGAAGGTTATCCACAAAGACTGCACGTTCTGACCAGTCAATCACCGGCGGGGTAATCTCATAGTAGGGCAGCCTTTCGTGTATTTTGTGATAGCGCTGCTGCCGATATTGGCGCAGTATCCGTCCCGCATAGCGTTCATGGGCCGCATCCCAGCCGCTGCTTTCGATACAGTCGGGATCGCGACCCGCTTCCAGCACAAGTTCTTCCATGTATTTTGCAAGAAAACTGCGCAGCGCCTGATCATAACGGCGACGCATCACATCGGATTTCGCCGGGTCTCCAGTTACAGTACGCCATTCCTCTTCAAGCTGAATAACCTCGTCCCGCTCACGCAGGTAACTCTCGCCACGCGCTCTGTCGCGAAAAATATAAAATGCAGCGTTCAACTGCGCCATCAGCAACAGGTACTGATCACGCTGCTCCTGAGTAACCTTGGTCTGACTAATCTCAATTACCAGGTTCTTCATCTTTTTCTTGTAGGTGCGAATCACATCGGCGGGCTTGTAATTCTCTGGCAAATCCAGCACTGTCCGATAATCCACATAACCTGAATCTTCTGTCATATAATCACTCTCCCTTAATGCTATATCATTATACCGTGCTGCCCATCATTAACCCAAATAAAAAATGCACTCGCCCAAAAGATCAATAACGGTATAGGCCCCCCCATCCACAAAACGACAAAAAAAGTGCGCGGACCGTAGGGGGAATAAGGGGGGAGGGTACGGTCCGCGCTTTGCGAGGAATGGGTCTACTTTATGTGATCCGTCATACGGGATATGTTGCTATCAAAAACCTTTATGTGTCGCTCTCTACTAAACCAGTAAAACCAGTATACAACATTACCGCAGCCAATATCAACAATAAAAAAAATTGGCGCGGACCGTATGGCGGGGGAGGGAAGGAGGGAGGCACGGTCCGCGCTCTTGCGAGGAATGGGTCTGCTCATGTACGGTTTTTAAACTGTAATTCAACTATATAACGCCCTGACTTCTGGCTAAGATGACAAAAGTATATCTGCCTTTTGTTAGATTTGTGTTAGGAAATACCCCATACTTGAACTTAGTATTATTATTACTATATAGCCGCCTTAAAAACTCATATTCCAAATAAAACAGGGGTATTTCCACAAATATAGGCCTATATTTTCGAGTTTCGAAATCCCGTAAATCAATGATTCAACTTTTGCTTACCTTGCTAACATCGCCTTCAATAGGTATATTCCCTGTAAACACAAAAAAGTTCCCTGAAATAAAAAATGAACCTGGAAGTGCCCTCGAATAAAGAAGCAAGGATGCCTCAGCTACAGTATGAAAAAGAGGCAGAAATGCCTCTTCGACGATGCGAATGGTACCTATCCTGACCTGGAATTTCGGTTAGGGTATCACGGGTAAGATAATGTGCGAGGGATATTGTTCGTTGTGATAGATGGTCTGTTCCGCAGTGATATACTCCGCCTGCTGCGCAAAAGGACCATATAAGTTTGTATTGCGATCAAATTGCGGGAAATTGCTGCTGGACACCTGTACCCGCATTTGATGGCCCTTGAGAAACACATTGCTGGTCGCCCAGAGGTCAATTTCATACCGGTAGACTTCTCCAGGCGTCAGTGGCGTATCATTGCCTTCCTCACGAAATCTGCCCCGAACAATCCCTTCCACGAGGTTGATACTGGTACCGTCAGGTGACACATCGCAAAGACGCACGGTGAAATCCGTGTCTTCACAGGAGGTAGCGGCATAGAGCACACAACGAACAGGCCCTGTAATTTCAAGGGGAGCTGGCATTGGCCCTGATGTGTATACCAACACATCCTCCCTGCTTTCTACGTCCTGTTGTTTCATCGGCCCCATCCCCTTTCCCATAAAGCACCCACCAACACTGGGCACAGGATTCGCCGGATCATAAGTATAACTATCCACTGGCGACCCGGAAGCACCTGCCATTTCATTCAATACACCATCTCCATTTGCCGTATTGGCCCCTCCCCCACTATGCAAATAATAAGGCGTATACACGGCCCGTTCCAACGGCCAGTCGTCCTCATCCCGCCACTGGTTAATACCCATCACAAAAATGCTGACAGGCTTCTCCGGCAATTTTCCCACACCACGCAGCCAGTAATCGTTCCAGTTAAACATCTTCGGCACCAGCAACATTGGCCCGGCCTCCTCGCCAAAATCCCGGTCCCCACGCTGATCGCCATGCACCCAGGGCCCCATAATCAATCTTGGATTCCGTGCCGCTTCGCTGCCTGCGGATTTGCGTAATGCAATGTAGTCTTCCAGCATACACCCCGCCGCCAGATCGTACCAACCACCCATGAGCAATGCGGGCGTTGTGATATTCGGGATTTCCCGGCGTATGTCAAGGTGGTCCCAGTAGACATCGCGCATGGGATGGGCCACCCAATCGTTATAAAAATCTACGTCCGACCCTGAGGCGTCATCCACCTCGTGAAGCGGCAAATGCCACATCCCCGTTTTGAACTCGTCAGGAATGTCACCGTCCTCATGTTCGCCCACATCCACGGCCCAGCCGCCACCAGACATCAGGGAAACTGCCCCGCCGCGATAGAACATTTCCCGCAAGTCCGCTGAAACGACCATGGGCGCCATACACTTCAGCGTATCTCCTGCATTCGGCGCCAACGCCCATTGGGTATAGCCCAGGTAGGAAGGCCCCATGGCGCCCAAATCGCCATTAAACCAATCCTGCTCATTCAGCCATTTGAGTACATCTTCACTGTCCTCCCGTTCATTGCCAAAAGCGTAGAAATCGCCTTCCGAAGCGTACCGCCCACGCACATCCTGCGTGATGAGCACCAGGCCACGCTGGGCAAAAAGGATACCCGGTCTGAAGGTGAAACGCCCAAATTTAATCTCTCTTGCAGGTTCCTTGTTGTAAGGAAGGCGGACAATGACCGCAGGAAACGTGCCCGGCGCATCGGGACGGTAAATGTCGGTCGCAAGGCGCACCCCATCGCGAAGGGACACCATGACATCCTCTTGAACAACCATACGGCTGTAGACAGGCTGCGATATGCCAAGATACAGCGCCAGCAACCGGTACCGTAGCACCCATGCAGTGCCCATCAGGAACACCAGCAGCAGACACAAACAAACCACACCAATCAATAGTTTTTTCAAAACAGACTTCATCTTCAAAGTGTATCCTATGGGCCTCTGTGGCTTTACCCCTGAATTATGCAGAAAAAAACGAATAATCTTTTTCTATCGCCTTGCCAACAAACGTAGACGCGACAGGGACGTCGCGTCTACGCTGGTGTATGCAAACACGCCGTCGCTTAGACCGTATAATACACCTTGTATTCATGCAAAGCAACTGAATGATAAACAGGTAGTGATCATAAACTTGAACTCGATGTATATTTATGTTATACTAAACAAACCAGTTAGCATTGGATTGTACCAAGCACGGTGGCGCAATGCCAAGGTAAAGGGTGGCTTACAGACGAAAACTTTTACTGGACAGGAGTATCTCAACATGTCAAGAGTGATTTGGCGATACACATTAACAAAGCAGGAAGAAAAACTTTGGGAGCGTGAAGAGCTGCGGGGCTGGCGTGAAGCAATGCAGGGTTTTGTGGAAGACGAAGCACGCGAACAGGGATGCACCAAGTATGCTATTTATGGCAAAGGCGACAGCCTTATAGTGAAAAACGCCGTTTCCGCACTAGCCAGCACCGTAGAAGCAAACGTTTAAGTTTTGTTGCAACACCAGCGTATCCTGTAAAAAAAGGGCTTCCACGGTCTTCAGCAGCTATGTCTTCGTATCTGTTCAGAAAAATACCATGTTGTCACGATGCACCACTTCGTCAAAATCTTTGTGACCAAGAATAGAGGCAATTTCTCTGGTTTTTCTGCCTTTTATGGCAGCAATACTTTCACTGCTGTAATTAGTTAGTCCCCGCGCTATGGTGCGCCCCTCACCGTCCACAATGCGCACTGCCGCTCCCGCGTCGAATTTACCCTCCACGCGCACAATCCCTGCTGGCAACAGGCTTTTCCCCTTGTTCAGCAACGCATTGCATGCACCTTCATCAATATGCAGGACACCGGTGGTGGTGCGGCCAAAGGCAATCCAGCGTTTTCGGTGGGGCATTGCGACTTTTGCCGGAAAAAAACGGGTACGCGGCGCTTCCCCAGCCAGCACACGGTGGATAATCTGATCCAGACGTCCCGAGGCAATGACGCAGTCCACGCCCGCAGCAGTAGCAATACGTGCCGCTTCCAATTTGGTGCGCATTCCACCGGTGGAAGCAATGCTTCCCGCGCCACCTGCGGCAGATTCTATTTCCGGAGTGATTTGCACCACATCCTCAATCAGCTTTGCTGAGGCATCCTGTCGGGGGTTCTTGTCAAAAAGCCCTTCCACATCCGTGAGGATAATCAAGAGGTTGGCATTGATCTTTGCCGCAATCTTTGCAGCAAGCGTATCATTGTCGCCAAATCGCAGTTCTTCGGTGGCCGTGGAATCGTTCTCGTTCACCACAGGGATCACATTGCTCATGGCAAACAAGTTCAGCAACGTATTGCGTACATTGAGGTAGTTACGCCGGGAATCCAAATCCGATTGGGTCAGCAACACCTGTGCCGTGGTCAACCCCTCACCATAAGTTCGAAAAAGGGTTTCGTAATAGTGCATCAATCGCGCCTGACCCACGGCAGCAACGGCCTGCTTGTCCGGCAGCACTACAGGGCGTTTTGATAGGGACAATGCTTCCATACCACAGCCCACAGCACCGGAACTTACAATCAGAATATCCATGGTGTGCTCTTTTTTAAGAGCACAGATTTCTTTCACCATATTCTCCAGGGCATACCCTTCAAAACCCTGTTTTCCAGTGAGCAGATTGGTGCCGATTTTGACTACAAGCCGTTTTATTAGGACGGAACTGTTTCTCATGGACTCTCCGTAGGCGACGACGTATAACAATGTCGTTCAAGGTACTGGTAAGAATGGCAAGCAGATGAATACGCGCCCCTATTATAAACAATACTGCCTGCGCCACAAAATTGATAATTGTTATTGTACAATACGCCTCCTTTACCCACCTGTTGTGATGAACGATAGAAAGATGGGTTCCGCTACGCTTCAATCAGCCCACACTACAATATTTTTGTCAGAAGTTGACATTTTTTTCCAACAACGTTATCTTGCCAAATCCCATCACGGCAATTCTCTGGTTTGTTGAAAAAAGAGTAAAAACTACACAGTTGTAGGAAAAATATCACTTACATTCTATCTTGAAGTTTTCTGTAATCCAATTTTATTGGGTACGAAAATGAAAATACAAAAATATATGTTTTATTTACAACACCTTACGCTGACTTATACGATAAAAGTCTGCCCATATCTTCTTTTGGCACGCGCCATGCTTTAGTACGAACAGGATTGTTTACCTGTTTCTTAATCGGGGCAATTTTTATTAAAGCGCCCCACAACAAGCATTGCGCATGAAAGAAAAGGAGGAGCATTGAAGAAAATAGAAGCCATTATTAAGCCCTTCAAACTTGAAGAAGTCAAGGAGGCCCTGAGTCGTGTGGGCATACAGGGTATAACGGTGATAGAGGTGAAAGGTTTTGGTCGTCAGAAAGGACATAAAGAGATGTACCGCGGTGCGGAATACGTTGTGGAATTTCTTCCGAAACTGAAACTGGAAATCATTATCACGGACGACCTGGTGGGCAAAGCCACAGAGGCCATCTGCGCCGCAGCATCTACCGGACGCATTGGTGATGGAAAAATCTTCATTCTACCTGTTGAAGATGCCATCCGGATTCGTACCGGTGAGACGGGCGAAGTGGTTGTGGAATAGCAACGGGATTCCCCCATCCGTCACCACATTAATATTAACCAACTTGATATCAACAACCCACTTTAACAGGAGAAAATGCATGATGAAGAAGGAACGATTCGATTTTTTTAGCAATAGCGGAAAGCATAAAAGAGTGCTTCTATCCATTGCACTTGGCGGCCTGGTAATTGCACTGGGCTCCTCGGCGTCCGCAGACGAGACAGCAGACCTGCTGCTGGAACAGAAGGTCATGCTTGATACCCTCTGGGTAATGATTGCCGGATTCCTCGTGTTCTTCATGAATGCCGGTTTTGCCCTCGTGGAGACCGGCTTTTGTCGCAGCAAGAACGCGGTAAATATTCTGGCGAAGAACTTTATTGTTTTCGGAATTGCCTGTCTTACCTTCTGGGCAACCGGATTCGCACTGATGTTTGGCGATGGAAACGGGATAGCGGGCCTTGCAGGATTCTTTCTGCGTGGCGCTGACAACAGCCCGATGATTGATGACGCTTATGCCGGGGTATTCTCCTCTATCAGTTGGACAGGCGTACCTTTGGAGGCGAAGTTTTTCTTCCAACTGGTATTCGCCGCCACGGCAGCAACCATCGTGTCCGGCGCAGTTGCGGAGCGCATCAAGTTTCAGGCATATATCATGTTCGCCGCTTTTCTTATCGCGGTAATGTACCCCATCACGGGCCACTGGATATGGGGCGGCGGCTGGCTGGGTGATTTCATGGGAACCAACTTCAAAGATTTTGCCGGTTCCACAGTCGTGCATAGCGTGGGCGGTTGGGCTGCCCTGGTAGGCGTCATCCTGCTTGGACCTCGTCTCGGCAAATACCGCAAGGATGGTTCCGTCAGTCCCATCCCCGGTCACAACATTGCGCTTGCCACACTCGGCGGTCTTATCCTCTGGCTCGGCTGGTTCGGATTTAATCCTGGCAGCACCATGGCAGCAGATGGCGCCGCCATCGCGCATATTGCCGTCACAACGGCCATGGCAGCGGCGGCGGGCATCGCAGCGGCAACGGCCTACTCCTGGATACGTCTGGGCAACCCGGATTTGAGCATGATCATCAATGGTTGTCTTGCTGGACTGGTCGCCATTACAGCGCCGTGCGACGGTGTAAGTATTGAAGGCAGCGTAATCATAGGCTTGATTGCGGGCTTCCTGGTCGTCGAATCGGTTATCACATTCGATAAACTGCACCTGGACGACCCGGTAGGTGCACTGTCGGTACACCTTATCAATGGTATCTGGGGCACACTTGCGGTGGGGCTGTTCAACACCGAGGTAGGCCTGTTCTACGGCGGCGGCACCACGCAAATTATTGTGCAGGCAGTCGGCGTAGGGGCGGTAGGCGCATTCACTCTGGCGGCATCCTTCCTGTTCGAAGGCTTGACGGTGCCGGTGGATTCGCTCATCTCGTCGGGTTCGGTGAGCCCCGCTCCGATGGCGGCGGCGTGGTGATCGAGGCTTCCGACGGCGACGACGGTTCCGGGTTCGAGACCAAGACGTGGGCTGCCCTGCTCTGTCACGGCGCCGAC
>CAZBNU010000002.1:55920-62871 GCA_964493075.1 uncultured Nitrospirales bacterium
GTAGGCGCATTCACTCTGGTGGCATCCTTCCTGTTCTGGGGCATCACCAAGGCCGTTTTGGGCTTACGTGTAAGCCCGGAAGAGGAGTACATCGGCCTTGACAAGAGCGAGATGGGCCTGGAAGCCTACCCGAATGATGCTACAACATCCGAATATAAAGTCGCCGTAATGCCAGAATAAGTAAAACGCAAATGCGTATCATGTCACAGAATGCCGCCGGCCATCAGGTCGGCGGCGTTTCTGTTTATTACAAAAAAAAGGAAGGCCGGCGCAATTAACGCCGACCTCAGGAAACGTTTTGGATTTCACACAGCACAACATCCATGCAAATCCATGGGTCAAAGCCACGTCAAGCGGCGTGATGAAACACTTGCTTGAACGTGAGAACATCACCATCCGCATCAATTGTAACATAACTTCCGTCAGATAGTTCGCCGGCAATAATTTTGTAGGCCAACGGGTCAAGTATCAGCTGTTGAATTGCACGTTTCAGGGGACGCGCACCATAGACCGGATCATAGCCGCGCACCGCAAGCAGGTCGCGTGCGGCATCGCTGAGTTCGAGGGTTAGTTTTCTTTCTTCCAACCTTTTTGCGAGACGATGGAACTGCACATCCACAATGCGGCGTATATCCTCGCGGCTGAGCGGATGAAACACGACAACCTCATCTATCCGGTTCAAGAACTCTGGCCTGAAATGGCTTCGCAGCATACTGCGCACCGCTTCCGCTTTCTCCATCTCACTGCCGTCCACCCCTTCGAATACGGCACTGCCAATATTCGAGGTCATAATGACAACCGTGTTTCGAAAGTCAACGGTACGCCCCTGGTTATCCGTCAAGCGGCCATCGTCCAACAGTTGCAGCAGAATGTTAAAGACATCAGGATGAGCCTTTTCAATTTCGTCCAGTAGCACCACGCTGTAGGGGCGACGGCGTACCGCCTCGGTCAGTTGACCGCCTTCTTCGTAACCGATATATCCCGGTGGCGCACCGACAAGACGAGATACCGAGTGTTTCTCCATATATTCCGACATGTCAATGCGCACCATCGCATTTTCGTCATCGAACATGGATTCAGCCAGGGCACGCGCCAATTCGGTTTTCCCAACACCCGTGGGTCCTAGGAAGATAAAAGAACCAATAGGCCGTTCCGGCTCCTTCAATCCGGCACGGGCGCGACGCACCGCTTCGGACACGGCCGTGACACCGTCTTCCTGTCCTATAACCCGTTCGCTTAGTTGCTCTTCCAAAGCGAGTAACTTTTGCATTTCGCTTTCCATCAACCGATCAACAGGGATACCCGTCCAATTCGACACAATTTTCGATACCTGCTCTTCCGTGACCTCTTCGCTGAGGAAACTGCCATGAGCCTGTATGTCGGCCAGCCGCTCATTCTCGGTCTTCAGTTTCTGTTGCAGTTCGTTGATACGGCCATAGCGAATCTCGGCAACCTTGTCCAGTTGACCCTGCCGCTCCGCGATCTCCTCTTCGCGGCGTGCGTCATCAATCTGTGCCTGGAGACTGCGTATTGCATCAATGCGTTCTTTTTCCATACGCCATTGCGCCTTTTTGGCGCTCAAACCTTCGCGCAGGTCGGCCATTTCCGCTTCAATGGCGTCGCGACGTTCCTTGCCCATGCGATCTTTTTCTTTTTTCAGGGCCAGTTGCTCTATTTCCAACTGGCGCAGGCGGCGCTCAATAACATCAATTTCATAAGGCATGCTGTCAATCTCGATGCGCAAGCGCGAGGCCGCCTCATCAACAAGATCAATTGCCTTGTCCGGCAGAAAGCGGTCGGCAATATAGCGGTTGCTGAGTACTGCGGCGGCAACAAGGGCATCGTCCCGTATACGCACGCCGTGATGTACCTCATACCGTTCTTTCAGTCCCCGCAAAATGGCAATGGTGTTTTCCACATTAGGCTGGGCGACCAGAACCGGTTGAAAACGGCGTTCCAGTGCCGCATCTTTCTCCACATGCTTCTTATACTCGTCAAGGGTGGTCGCGCCGATGCAGTGCAATTCACCACGGGCCAGTGCAGGCTTGAGCATGTTGGAGGCGTCCATGGCGCCTTCTGCCGCACCTGCGCCCACGATGGTGTGCATCTCATCTATGAAAAGGATTACGGCGCCAGCGGCTTCCTGCACCGCAGCAAGTACCGCCTTGAGCCGCTCTTCAAATTCGCCACGAAATTTCGCGCCTGCCACCATGGCGGCAATGTCGAGTGCGGCAACGCGCTTGTTTTTCAGGCCTTCCGGCACATCCCCGGCGATAATGCGCTGGGCGAGTCCCTCCACAATGGCCGTCTTGCCCGTTCCGGGTTCGCCAATCAATACAGGATTGTTCTTAGTGCGGCGGGACAGTACCTGTATAACCCGACGTATCTCTTCATCACGCCCGATGACCGGATCAAGTTTTCCTGCCCGCGCCAGTTGAGTCAGATCACGGCTGTACTTCTGCAGCGCCTCGTAAGTGGACTCTGCATTGGGGTCATTCACACGCTGTGTTCCGCGCACCTCCTTCATTGCCTGCAACACCGCCTGGGTGGTAACGCCCATGCCTTTCAGCAGCTGGGCGGCATCACTTTCGGTTTCCAGAATGCCCAGCAGAATGTGTTCTGTACTCAGGTACTCATCCTTCAGACGCTGCGCCTGTTTCCAGCCCGCGTCCAGCGCCTGATTCGCATCACGGCTTAGCGTGGGTTGCCCTGTATTGCCGCTTACGTGGGCCATACGCGAAAGAGCCTGCTCTGCCGCCGCCGTCACCTGTGCCGGTGACGCGCCGATACGCTGCAATATGGAAACAACAGCGCCTTGCTCCTGCGTGGCCAATGCCCGCAGCAGATGCAGATTGCGTATTTCCGGATGCCCCGATTCTGCAGCCAGTTCCAAGGCATCTGCCAGTACTTCCTGTGCCTTTATGGTCAATTTATCCATTCGTATCATAATAGAGGTTCTCCTTTGTTCATAATTCTCTTACCTTACAGCAACAAGAATCATGCCAACGGAAAACGCCCAAAACACCAGCAAAAACGCAAACAACTCCCCCAGAAATGTTTCATTGTAGAGCTGCGTGTACCATAGTCAATCACCATGAACTGAGGGCATGGTGTGTGTTTTCACTGCCGTAAGCGCGGGTCCAGCGCATCGCGCAATCCGTCGCCGACGAGGTTGAAGGAGACGACGGTGATGAATACGGCAATGCCGGGGAAGGTCACCAGCCACCAGGCGAAGTCCACGTAACTCTGGGATTGTTTCAGGATTTCGCCCCAGCTGGCAGTGGGCGGCGGCACGCCGAAGCCGAGGAAACTGAGGCCGGATTCGGTGAGGATAGCGCCAGCAATGCCGAAGGTGGCGCTGACGAATACAGGGCTGAGCGAATTGGGCAGCAGGTGACGGAAAATGATGTGTTTGTCGTTCAAGCCGGACGCGCGTGCGGCAATGGCGTATTCCTGCTGCTTCTGCTTGAGGAATTCGCCGCGCACCAGCCGCGCAATACCGGGCCAGCCAGTGAGACCAATAACGATCATAATATTCATGATGCTGGGTTCGAGGAAGGCCATGACTGTGATGATGAGGAAGAAAGCGGGAATGCAAATCCAGATTTCGATGATGCGCAGGATAATGGTGTCCACCACGCCGCCATAAAATCCGGCAAGGGCGCCAATGACAATGCCTATTGCAACGGCGATGCCTACGGCGATGAATCCGACAGACATGGAAATGCGCGCACCCCAGATGATGCGGCTGAGCACGTCCCGTCCGCGGTCGTCGGTGCCGAGTAGGTGTTCCCGTGAAGGGGGCCTGAGATTGTCACGCAAGTCCTGGCGCAAGGGGCTGTGCGGCACCGGAGGAAGTAAAGCAAACTCGCCTTCTCCCGGTTCCCAACGGTCGAAGTTCGCGTACATGTTCTCCGCTGCCAGCGTCTCGTAGGTAATAATGTTGGGCAGCCAGTAGGTCACCCCATCCTTCTTCATGACAATGGGCACATCGCCCGCAAGGAAGGGCGCAAACAGCGCAATGAACCCAACGCTCAACACCAGCAGCACCCCCAGCAACGCTGGCTTGTTCTTTTTGAACTGCCCCCATGCGGGATACCTTATGGAAAGATTTTTCTTCATCCCAGTTTAATCCTCGGGTCCACCAGCACATAGAGCAAGTCGGAAAGAAGCAGCCCGGCCAGGGTGAGCAGAGACGCCATAGCCACGTTCCCCATGATGAGCGGATAGTCACGGCTCAGCACGGCCTCGAAGGCGAGACGTCCCATGCCGGGAATGGAGAAGATGCTTTCGATGATGATACTGCCGCCAATCAGCGCAGGCAGCAACCCGCCCAGCAGGGTGATAATGGCAATGAGCGAGTTGCGCATGGCGTACTTCCACACCACGGTGCGTTCTGAAAACCCGTAGGCGCGGGCAGTGCGAATGTAGTCCTGACGCATGACGTCCAACATGCCTGCCCGCATGTAGCGCGACAGAAATGCGAGGCTGCCGTAGGTCATGCAGAACAAGGGCAACGCCATGTGCCAGAGCCGATCGAGAATGCGAGCCATAAAGGAATAGGTTTCAGCCTCCCCCGATTGCAATCCATGAATTGGGAACCAGTCCAGATACTCGCCGCCGCCCAGAAACAGAATCAGCAGCATGGCCACCCAGAAGGCGGGCATACTGTAGATAATAAACAAAAACAGGGTAATGGCACTGTCCCGAATCGTACCAGGATGGGTGGCGGAATACACGCCGATGGGAATGCTGATGAGATACACCAGAAACAATGACAGGATATTGAATTGAAGCGTGATGGGCAGCGCCTCTCCTATCTTGTCAATAACAGGCCGCTGGTCTTTCATGCTGTTGCCAAAATCAAGACGTGCAAGACGGCTCAGCCACAGGCCGTATTGCACATAAATGGGTTTGTCGAGACCATACAAGGCTTTGGTCTGTTCGATGATCGCCTGGGTGGCGGCATCGGCTTTCATGGAACCGTCCATGCCGCGCAGTTTGTAAGAAACCGGGCTGCCAGGCGCAAGTTGAATCATCGCAAACGTCAGGATGCTAATCCCGATGAAGGTCGGGATGATAAGCAACAATCTGCGTATGATGTAGGCGCGCATGTTATTTCCCGTAGCGCTGCATGGTCTTGGGGACGAACCAGTACCGCTGATACTCCGGTGATCCCAGACCGAAGGGATAGGTTCGGATACCGTGTATGCGTTTGTCGGCTGCTGTCAGCGCTTTGGGCGCCAGCAGGAATAGGTAGGGCTGTTCCTCGTGGAGAATTTCCTGGAAGCGATGATACAAGGCAATCCGTTTTTCCCGGTCAAACTCCACGCGGGCGTCTTCAATGATCTGGTCGGACTCTGCGTTGATAAAACCGACATAATTCGAACCTGCATCGGCCTGGGAGGAGTGCCACACCTGATAGGGGTCGGGGTCGGGAGGCATGCTCCAACCCATGAGAATGGCGTCAAACTCGCGCTTGTCCACCCGCTCCAGCAAGGAGGCCCATTCCATGGGACGGATCACCAGTTCAATACCTACCCGCGCCAGTTCTTCCATGTAAATGGTGAGCACTTTCTCGGCAACGGGATTCTGGTTGGTAGTGCCCGCTTCAAAACTGAACCGCACACCGTCCCGCTCCAGGATGCCATCTTTTCCGGGTTTCCAGCCTGCCTGCTCCAGCAATACCATTGCCTGCTGCGGATCGAAAGGCACGGGTTTGATGTCGGTGTTGTGTTCCGGCGTATTGGGCATGAAATTTCCTGATATCACTTGCGCCTGACCGTAGTAAATCTCATCACAGATAAGTTGGCGGTCCAACAGCATGGTCAGGGCGAGGCGCGTGGTTTTGTCGACGAACATGGGTTTGCGCAGGTTCCAGCCGATATAGTTATAAGCTGGGCGCGAATAGGCAAAGCGGTTGAACTGCTCTTTGAACTTTTCCGTGTTGGCGCGACGCATGAAGGTCTCTGCACGCATGGCCATAAAGTCTATATCGCCACGGGACATCACCTGAAACGCTGTATTGTCATCTGTAATAATCGCGTAAACAATCTTGTCGAAATTTGGACGGCCATTTATGGGCTGTTCCCAGTACTTTGGATTACGGGTCAGGGTTATTTTCTGTCCTGTCTCCCAGGACTCGATCATATACATGCCTGATCCTATGGGCGCACGGTTGTTCGGGTGGTTATTGAAATCGCCCTCACCATAGATGTGTTTTGGCATAATGGGCAGGCCCCCCAGCATCACCAGGTGCTGGTAATAAGGCTTGCTGCAGGTGAAACGCACTGTATACGCATCCACGGCTTCACAGGCGCTTACCTCGTTGTAGTAGTTTCGTAGATGAGGCGCATCCACTTTCGGATCCATCAGCATGTCATAGGTGAACTTCACATCGTCTGCAGTTAATGGTGTGCCGTCAGAAAAAACAACATCCTGCCGCAAATGGAACGTGTATTGCAGATGATCCTCTGAAATCTCCCAGGACGTCGCCAGGTGGGGAAGGCTTTCCAGCGTCACCGGGTCGCGATCGAGCAGCCCATCGAAAATCCATGCCAGTGCTTCGCTGGCATAGGCATCGGAGCTGGTCAAGGGATTCAGATGCGGCATTTCCGCAGGCAGATGCAGCATCAGCCAGTCGCCCTGTTCCGGCGTGACATCGGGCATGTATTCAGTAAGAATGTCATCCATATCGTCCGTTGCACGGGAGGGCGTTTCGCTTTTCTTCTGGCTGCAACCAAAGGCTATCAGGCAGACGACCGCAGCTAAGAGCAACACCCTATAGGCTTGTTTTTTCATGGACTATTCCTTTCATGTCTTTGTCGGACGGGTCAGACGGGTCGGACATCAATGCTATTTGCCAAGTTTCTGCATACGCACGGCAATCTCACCGGTGAAGCGATCAATATGCTGCTGCACCAGATTAAGGGCAGACATGGACTCCTCCTG
>CAZBNU010000003.1:0-31611 GCA_964493075.1 uncultured Nitrospirales bacterium
TGGGATGAAGCGTCAGGGCACGTTCCACCCAGCGGGTGAGTAGTTCCCCGAAACTTCCCTTGGAAAACGGAGGGTTAGCATTCCCGCCATAGGTATTTCTGGTATGATTTTCACGCATGTTCATAAACCGGACCCCACTATTGTCCCGCACATAAAAACGTCCGCGCCGCATTCAATGGAGAGAACGCTGCCTTCCATCTGCACGGGCATCTTTCTGATAGCACCCGCATTGTCTTCGCATTCTAAATCCTTTGGGACAGCGATTTCAAAGGGAAGGCGCGACAGGTCAATCTTCAGACTGAACGCATCGCTATCGGGAAGCGGCATAATTTGAAGCGCTTGATCCCGCCGCGTAATACGACAGGCGCCATTGGTGATAACACCGTCGAAATCTATCATCGTATTTTCGGGATTCATCCGCGCAAGCAGGGCTGTGTGTTCCGGAGGCACAGGCGCAACCTCAAATCCCGTACACGCGGTATCGTCTCCCTGAAGCACTAACTCCGCCAGACGCACGGACCCGTCACCATGAACATCGTGTTGCAGGGGACGCCGTCCGTTGCCTGGCGCCCAGAGTCCCGCCTGCAGGGAAAGGGTGGCGCCCGCCTTAACAGTTTCCGGAACGGTGCCGCGCCCTGTGGTCACCAACGTACCCTGCCATTCGTTCGTAGGCGGTTGTGGACGGCTGTCCGCCTGAAACAGAATGTTGCCCTTTTCATCCGTGAAGTGGATATACACCACAAGGTCTTCGTCTATGATTCCAGTCACGTCCCATTCCAACGCCACCTCGAAGGAACGCCCCTCTCCATAGGTTAGCGACTCCAATTTCACCGAGGCTGGCAAACCGCGCGGGATCACCGGACGCGCATTCACATACCAGGTTTCCGGGCTTTTGCTCCACTCCACGATAACGCCATCTTTTTCTTCGATGGCCCCCGCCACCTCGCCCAGATTGGCATAGTATCCATATTGAGGAAGCGTGTGACCGTCAACCTGCCAAGGCGTTTCACCGCGATTCACCCATACATCGCCCACAGCGTTCCACCGCACCTGCTGCCGGTGCAGATCATCACCGTCAAAAGTCACGGTTTCGATTTTCTTTAACGCCAGCGCCGTCATCAGGTCGTTGGTGAGCCAGTATTTGCGAATCACATCCCGGTGGAACGGTGCGTCCACCATGCCGGGATGGCCCGTCATTACTTCCGTGCTGATATAATCATCACTGTAGATGCCGTGCAGGTCGGCACGCAATCCCCCGCGATACCGGTTCTCATACCCCGCCCCATGCAGCACAAACCGGTCGTGATGCGCCATGTCGCTCCAGGGAATGCGTTCTGCGTCTTCACAATGAACCGGCCACGTCATCCATGTGGGCGCACCATTGGGCGGTTCTGGATCCACGCGCAGATGGTTGGTCTGGGCACCATCCAGATACCCGATCAACTGGTCATGGCCGCTTTCCGAAATCTGCGGCGCGTTGTTGCCCAGGTATTCCCGAATCCATGCAAAACTTTCGCCCCATATCTTTCGATGCAGCAATCGGTCCTGCAATTTCCCATCATGGGTCCACGCCTCATAGGGGCCGATGCTTGACCACACATCAATGAAAAAACTGGTAGGCTTGATGAATGCACGAATCCATTCTAGGTTGCGTTCCAGGAACGGGCGCATTTCTGCCGAATTCCAGCGGAAAGCCTGCGCCTCACGGCCTTCGTTGAGCCAACCCCATATCGGGCTGCCATCTTTCGTAAACGCAATGTGCTTGTAGGAAAACTTTTCAGCATCGGGATAGAAATCAATGTAGTTGTCGTGAGGCGCAAACAAGACATCCGCTTCACGGCAAAGGGCGGCAAGCCGTTGAAACTCCTCCAGTGTGCCAAAGTTCGGGTTGGGCGGGCAGATATCCGGCAAGCGATAATCGTAGCCCCAGCGCTGCCAGTTATGCCAGACCACGGCGCTGTTGGTCAGCCCGTATTGGAAGGCCTTCTCCAGTGCTTCTGCACTTGCACCATATCTGCCCCACCAAAGATCAAACACAAACCGTCCCGCAAGTTTTTTCACCGCAGGCGCAGGTTCGAGTCCATTGATGTCGCGCCAGACTTTCACCCCCTGCCACACGTTTCCGGCGGGGATAATCGTGAAGGTGGGCTGAATGGGAGAATGCAGCGTATAAATCCGACTGTCTGGCAGTACTTCGAGTTTGGAGGGCGGCGCATTGGAAGCCAGCACCAGCGACGTGGAGTTATCGAAATCGAAGCCCACGAAGGAGGTAGCAAGTTGATGGCCGTCGAAATGCAGTGTAAACGCTTTCGGATGACGAACCACATTGCCCATGCCCGCGTAAATATGGGTTGCCTGCAGGTTCCACGGACGCAAAGAGGCATCGTCAATCACTGTGCACAGCCAGGGCTGCGGTTGGGGAGCATGTTCTATGGTGAATGTGGCACGAAGCGCCTTTCCTTCCACCACACGCAGTTCTCCCACAAGATCAAATGCGCCCACACCACCCTCAAAGCGGTGGCGCACACGGTAACAGTCCGGACAGTTCTCTGCAATAACGCTCCGCAGCATATACATGCCGTCCATTTCTTCAAGGGCGTCGTTCATCACCGTGACGGCGAACCCATCAAAAGAAAGCGTTTCAGATGGGGCAATGAAGGAAACCACGCCATCCAGCAGGCCGCGCGTTCCAGGCGCCACCTCTACATCATACAGGGTGCCGTCGTTGGACAGCGTTCCAAGATCAATGGGTTCCCGCGTTTCCGGCGAAACCGAAGATGCTCCTTCTCCCACAACAATACGTAAATCGCCCCACAACCCTCGGTCGCAGGTTACATCGTTGTTCGGGCCGGGATGGACTTCCAGTTGCAAGAGCACCGTTTCCCCGGCATAAGCGGCAAGGTCCACAGAAACATCTTCCCAGGTTTTGCTGTCTGTGTGTTTTTCAAACAGCAGTGTGCCCGTCTCGCCCGATGCAATATCCAGCGGCGCCACATACACCCGAAATGTCACGCCGTCACTGTCCGGCTCAGAAGGCTGCTGCCGCTCCAGGGCAATCGCCGATTCAAAACGCAACGGGACAGACTCCGGCAACGCCAGCGGCAGTTCAACGCGCAAGGTGCCCATGTGGCCGCCAAACCACGGCGGGTGCATGAAAAGCGCCTTATGCGGATCGGGCAACGCCCGTGTGCCGGGACTGTGCACCACCGCCTTGGTGACCGGTTCCGTGCCCTGCCAGCCGGTCGGCAGCAGGATGGGCGTGCCTCCGAAAGGCCGGGCCACCACACGATGCACCGGCAAACCTGCAAGCGACCGCGTCCCCTGCGCGGCAATGGGTATCGCCTTCCAGGGCAACAGCGATTCCGGACGGGGTACATCGGTAATGTTCGTGCGAACCAACAAGATGGGATGGACTTCCAGGCGCACTCCTTCCCACTCAAACAACACGCGCACATGAATGGGATACCAGGCATTATACGTGCCCCTGCCTGCAATCGCCGTGAACGGCACCGAAAGTGATTTGCCTGCCGCCACCAGCACCGGCTGCACTGCTGAACCCTCAATCTTCCAGTCATCAATGACTTCAATCTGCAACAGTCCTGAAACAGGCGCAACGCCTTCGTTGATCAGTTCCACCTCCCAGGAGGTTGTAGTTTCGATGGCCGTAATCGTTTCGGGACCGTTGATGCGCACCGTCAAAGGCCCCGCGCTATCCACCGGCGCATTAAACGCAAGGGCACAGGGCATAGCGGTTGCAACCCCGACAATAAGAACAAAAATGATTTTGTGACGGATCATGGTGGTTCTCCCTATACATCATGACATGTGAAAAAAGTACTGTACCGCCACATAGTACACCCTGCACCCCACCCATCGCGAACTGCCATCATAACACCTGAAATAACCATCATATATCATATCTTTTGCATGGTGTATGAGCCTGTTGTTTCAGTCCCCGGTCTAACACCCCCTATCCTGCGAAAATCCCAACGCTGCAATTCACAATTCCAGTATCTATAGCAATCCGTATCGTTGCTGCAGGCCCCGTATGAACGCCACGCCTTCCCTCACAAGGGTGTCTCCGTCCGGCGCCAATTGCCGCCAGACCCAGGTGTTCATGTTGTCCGTGCAGTCCACGAAAGATTCAAGCGCCGCATACCCTTCGTAGTGCATCTCGCCGAGTGCGCGGAAAATCCCGTCCCAGTCCACGAGGCCTGTTCCGGGAATACCCCGGTCATTTTCGCAGAGGTGATAATGGATAAGGTCTTTGCCGGCCAGTTTGGTGGCTTCGTAAAAATCCTTTTCCTCGATATTCATATGGTAGGTATCGAGGTGGATGCGTACATTGTTCCGGTCAATCAGTTCCATGAGTCGCCGTGCCTGGGTGCAGGTGTTGATAAGATGCGATTCATACCGATTGACGGGTTCAAGTCCCAAAGTTACCCCGATCTCCGCTGCCAGATCAGCCACCTCGCGCAAGCAGGCAGCGGAATATTCCCAAGTCGCCTCGCTTGGACGCCGGGCATCGGGCTTCACATGCTGTGCGTAAATTACCCCAGAAAAGGAACGCGCCCCGATGGCGTGGGTGGCGCGTACGCATGATTTGAGATATTCCACTCCTTTAGCGCGTATGGCGGCATCATCGCTGCTGATGTCAGTATCCCCGAGAAGCACGGTAGAAGTGCAGACGTCAAGTTCTGCGGCCTGTAACCGGTCGCGCACCATCGCCGTGTCCAACGTGTCCAGGCACATCAGAGGAATTTCGATGAAATCAAGGCCCAGCCCTTTGACCCGATCAATGAGATCAAGGGTATCGTTACTCCATTGCGAACACCACGCATACGCGTGTATTCCAAGTTTCATTGCCGGTTTCTCCTAACGATAGTTGCGCAAGACAGCCGCTATTGAAGTACCTCTATTTGATGGCTTCCTTCAGTTTTTCGCCAATATTAGAGAAGCCCTTTTTTACCTGCTGTACAACATCGTTTACAACACCGTCCTTGCGGTAGGGCGCGTCCTGCTGCAACATCCATGCCACGGTTTCGTCAAGCAGTTTCACAATCTCCGGGCCGTCGCCGTCGCGTAGACCGGGATGGTCAATGGGATACCATCGGATTTCCTTGGGTTCGCCCAGAGCGGCATACAGCGCTGCGCCTGCTTCTGGGGAAACCAGCATATCGTCTGAGCCGCTTTGCATGAGAACGGGGGTGCCTGCCGTCATGGGGGCATGGCGCACAGGGTCCGCCACGCCGACAAAGTATTTGGCGAGAATCTTTGCCACGAAGAGCGCTGGCGCGGGCACTTCCTTGCGGATGAGGGGCGCATTCAGCATGGCGTCAATATCGCCGCCGCCCACCACCAGTGCGCCTGCCTTGATCCGTTTTTCCTTCGCCAGGACAACAGTCCCGGTGATGGCGCCATAGCTTGCGCCGGTGAGATAAATCCGTTCAGGATCAAACTCCGGTTGCGTTTTCAAAAAATCGACAAGCCGCCTCGTATCATTCACAGTCATCCAGGAGCGGTTGCGCCATCCCATTGCGCCAGCGAGATTGCCCTGAACCTTTCTCTTGCCGCACAACAGCTGGTCGAAGGAGATCATAGCGAAACCCGCTTTTGTAAAGGGAGTTGCAATCTCGTCAATAAACTCCTTGCGCTGCCCGCTCCCGTGAAGGAAAATAATCACAGGGAGTTTGCCTTCCGATTTCAGGGGCAACGCCATCAGTCCGGGCACGCGTTCTCCCGGCCTTGCCTCGAAGGAAAATTCCACCCGTTTGAAATTTCGCGGTTTCTCCACCCCGAAAAGGTCCACGGTGTCGTTCACCACCTCCGCTGCTGCTACTTCTGCGTTGAGCGGCAGGTCTGGATCGTAGTTGCTGTAGAACCGGGAATCGGAATAAAATTTCAGCGAAGTCAGCGCTACCGCGCCTATAATCAGAAGAATTACAAGGAGTTTGAATAGTTTTTTCATGTCGCAAATTCTTTCATTTTGTGAGGGGGACATTCTTCGAAGCAAATAATATTATTGCAGGCATTTAAGCACATTATGTTTTCGGATATCAATAAACGATTGATACTGTCCGGAAATGTACAGCGTGTACGAGTGAAAATATCCGAATTAAATATATTCTCGGCGAGCGCGGGCGCCGATGCCGGTAAGGATATCGTAGGGGATGGTGCCAGCGAGTTGGGCAAGTTCTTCGGCGGTGATGCGCTCGTTGCCGTCTTCGCCGATGAGGGTTGCAACATCGCCTGCGGCGACACCAGGTGCCTCTGTTATGTCCACTACAATCTGGTCCATGCAGACGGAACCCAGTACAGGGCAGCGTTTTCCGCCTATCAACACGGAAGCCTTGTTGGAAAGTTGGTATTTGTAGCCATCTGCGTAACCCACAGGCAGCACTGCGGTACGGATTGTTTTTTCGAGGGTACAGGTGCGTCCGTAGCCAATGGTGCTGCCAGCAGCAAGGGTGCGCACCTGCGCAATGGTGGTTTCCCAGCGCAATACGGGCTTGACAAGGGCGGCGCTAGTCCCTTTCTCGGTAGGCCATACTCCATAGGTGATAAGCCCCGGCCTCACCGCGTCGCATACGCTTTCGTGATAATTGACCACGCCCGCGCTATTGGCTGCATGGGCAATTTCGTAAGGATATCCGGCTTTATCCACCTGCTTTAGCAGTTGCTTGAAGGCTTTGATCTGGTTGTGGGTGAAACTGTCGTCAGGCACGTCGGCAGAAGGAAAGTGGGTGAAGATGCCCTGCAGGTCAAGATGGGTGATCCTGCTGACAAACTGTAGCGTATCCAGCGCTTCCTCGTAATTGATGCCCTGACGGCCCATGCCGGTATCTATTTTGCAATGCACCGGAGCAACCTGACCCGATGCATGCGCAAGTGCGCCAAGTTCCTGCGCCATCTCCTTGTTCACTACGGTCAGCGTCAACTGATATTCCAGAAACAAGGGCAACGCCTTCTTAGGCGGACTGACCATAACCAGTATGGGCGCCTGTATGTCGTTTTCTCGTAGTTTGATACCTTCCTGAACCATGGCAACCCCAAGCATCTTCGCCCCGGCGCGAAGAGCGGCTCGTGCCACCGGAACAAGCCCGTGCCCGTAGGCATCTGCCTTTATTATCGGTATCAAATCGGCATCGTCGGAAAGGCGTTTCACCAATTCCAGATTGGAGACATAGGCATCAAGATCAACAACAACACGCGAAGAATAGCAGGTGTTCATTCCTTTTCCTTCCCCCTTACATCTGGTGGAGTTTTAACGCATGCCAATTGACCCAGGCGAACTGTATTCCAGAATAGATGGTGTAGGCGGCAACAAGAATGATGCCCGCCAGCGAAACCCCTCGCAGACTGTACGCCAGCATTTCAGCGGGCAGGTTTTCCTGCAATGTGGGAATCATCCGTGCAATGCGCAGCAGAATTACAGCGGCAAGCACCACAAACACATAGGTCATTTGTATGGCTGTCTTCGCTTTCCCATAATTATTTGCAGGCAACACCACCCCTTCGGAAGCTGCCAATGAACGGGCGCCGGTAATCAGAAATTCACGTGACAGGATTGCTACCACCGTCCATCCAGGAATGTATAAATCCGGCACGCGCATCAACATGATGAAACCCGCCACCATCAGAATTTTATCGGCAATGGGGTCGAGCAGTTTTCCAAAGTTGGTGACCAGATTCTGTTCCCGGGCGATTTTACCGTCGTAATAATCCGTAATGGCTGCCGCTGTGAACATGGCATAGGCCACGAGGTAGCAAATGACGTTATCAAACGACATGAGCACCACAAATACGGCGGCCAGCACACACCGCCCCAATGTCAACATGTTTGGTAGATTCATAGGAACGCTATTCTATCAGATTTAGTTGCTGTATTATAAAACAACAGGTTGCTGTTTTATGTTCCGGCTTACCATCACTCCCTATCCCATCTTTTGTATTCTCCGGCAATGGCGTTCGCCGCCACTGAAAGCACTGTCCAGCCACGTTTTAATCAGTTTCCTACACTCATCAAGGCTGAGCACGCGCCGCCCCAGGCAAAGCACATTCGCATCGTTGTGTTCCCGCGACAAGCGTGCCATATCCGCCGTAGCGCATGTGGCGGCCCGTATACCGCGATGCCTGTTGGCGGCAATGCCAACACCGATACCGGTGCCGCACAGAAGAATGCCGCACTCGGCGCGCTTGTCCAAAATAGCCTGTGCTACCGCATCAGCAAAATCCGGATAATCCACGGATTCCGGTCCTTTGGTACCGCAATCCAGCACCGTGTGGCCAAGGGATTCCACATATCGCATCAGTTCGGGCTTATAGGGGGGCTCCCCTTCGTACCCGGCATGATCAGAACCAATCGCAATAATCATTTTGCTGTACTCTCCCTTTTTTTCAAGATAATGCCACTAGGGTGTTAAGCATTTCAACTGTAATGGGGCCTTCCCGTAGGATGGTTTTTGATTCCGGATCAAAGACTGTGGATGGCGGCATTTGATGCAGCGCTCCAGCATCCATCACTAGTGCCACGCCGGGCAGCGCCGCATCTACGGCACATTGCGCTGGCGGTCTACCCGAAATGTTCGCTGAGGTCGAAGTGATCGGTCCGCCCCATACGCGACAGAGTTCCCGCGCAACAGGATGGTCCGGACATCGCACACAAATGCGTCCCTTTTTGTCTGTGAGGCAGGATGATAATCCGGGCACAGCAGGCAATACCAGAGAAAGGGGGCCAGGCCAGAACTTCTCCATGCAGCGTCTTGCAGGGACACCGATATTAGCAACGTATTTTTCGATCTGCTCCAAGTGATCTATTATCAACAGCACGGGATGATTCATGTCCCGTTCCTTTACGCGGAACAAGGATGCAAGAGCCTCGTCAGAAAAGGGATTCACCCCAAGCCCATACACTGTCTCCGTCGGATAGGCGATTACGGCGTCCTTCCTTAGCGCGTCAAGGGCCGCAGCAAAGCCCGCCTCATCCGGAAGCACCCGGTTCATGTCTGGGATTCCAGCCAGGCACGCATTTTTTCGAAGGCATGGCCACGGTGGCTGATGGCGTGTTTTTCATTTACACTCATTTCGGCGAAGGTCTTTTCAAATCCATCCGGCACAAAAAGCGGATCATACCCGAAGCCATTGTTGCCAAAAGGGGATACGGCAATGTGACCGTATACTTCCCCCGTCTCAAGGTGCATACCCTCGCCCGGGGCATAGTAGGCTGCACAGCATACAAAGCGGGCGGTGCGCTCGTGCCAGTGCATTTCCGCGAGGGCATCCAGCAGTTTCTCGTTGTTTGCCGCATCATTCGCTTCTTCCCCGGCATATCGTGCAGAATACACGCCGGGCGCTCCATCTAAGGCGTCCACCACTAATCCGGAATCGTCTGCAACACATGCCACATTGAAGGCTTTCGCGTAATACTGTGCCTTGAGTGCTGCGTTCTCTTCAAAGGTGGTGCCCGTCTCTTCCGGCGCGGCGATTTCGGGGAAATCACGCAGGGAAAGGACATTCCACGGAAGCCCTACAAGCAGTGTTGCCAGTTCGCCAGCCTTATTCAGATTTGCAGAACCAATCAGCAAATTTCTAGTCATGATTCAATGCCTGTTTCTGAAGTTCAATCAGTTCACGGATGCCTTTTTCGCCCAGCGTCACCATCTGGTCCAGGGCGCTCCGTGAAAAGGGTGCGCCCTCGGCGGCACCCTGTATTTCGATCAGTTTGCCCGCATCATCCATCACAATATTCATATCTACTTCCGCCTCGGCGTCTTCCGCATAGTTCAGGTCCAGTACTGTCCTGTCCTTTACCACACCCACACTTACAGCGGCGCAGTGTCCTTTAATCGGCGACTGTTCAAGATATCCCGATTGGATACTGATTTGAAAGGCGTCGTGCAAAGCGACCCAACTGCCGGTGATGGCGGCGCTGCGGGTACCTCCATCGGCCTGAATAACGTCGCAGTCAACCATCACCATGCACTCGCCCATGGCATCCAGATTGGTCACGGCGCGCAGGGCACGTCCTATGAGACGACTGATTTCCTGAGCGCGTCCGCGTTGTGCGCTGTCCCGGCTGCTTCGGGTGTGGGTTGCGCTTGGCAGCATGGCATACTCCGCCGTTACCCAGCCCTTGCCCCTTCCCCGCAGCCATTGGGGAGGCTTTTCTTCGAAGCATGCGGTGCATAAGACCTTGGTGTCCCCGAAACAGACCAATACCGATCCCGGTGCATATCGGGTGAAATGGCGTTTGATGCTTACAGGTCTTAATGCGTCTGCCGCACGTTTATCGTGTCGTAGTGTCATGGGCTTGTTTTCCGAAGCGTCACCCGTATACGGTCACGGTTCCGGTACTTCCGTATCCGGTACGGATTCGCTGTTGTCTTCGTAAACGAGAGAGGTCTGGCGGGGGGCGTTCAGCGTGTTAATATCCGCTGCTACCTGTGTTTCACGTACATCCCGGTGGTATTTCAAAAGCAACTCCTGCCAGCCCAGCCCTTCGCCGAACATTTCCACGGCACGAAGCAACGGCAGGTCTTCCACCGTTTCTTCCGTGACTTCATACCCGGGGGTCATGCTGCCGTGGTTCTGGCGATACTGATTTTCGGGGTCACTTTCATAAGCGGCAAACATCTGTTTTGCCAGGGCAAGTTCCTCTTCGCGGGTCATGGGTGCTTCCACATCCGGAAGAATGCCCTGATGGTCTATGGTTACGTCCGCAGGCGTATAATACAGGGCGGTGGTCAGGCGCAGTGCTGTCTTTTCAGGTTTCTGTAGCGGTATTACCGTCTGTACGCTCCCCTTGCCGAAGGTTTTCTGGCCGACCACAATGGCACGCTGATGAAACTGCAATGCGCCGGTCACGATTTCCGCAGAACTGGCGGTTTCGGAATTTGCCAGAACGATTACGGGGATATCCTCAGGCAATACGGGTTTCTTCGATGTGGACAGACGCATGTCGTCCTTTCCGGGCGTTTCGTCGTTACTGCCGCGGCCCCGCGTGTAGGTGACCAGCGAACCTTTGGGCAGAAACAGTTCGCAGACCTCTTTGGATGCGCTCAATAGCCCCCCCGGATTCCAGCGCACATCTAAAACAAAGGTCTTCATGCCCTGATCAAGGAGTTGATTCAGTTTGTCCTCCATATCTCTGGCGGTAGTGTCACTGAAAGAACTGATGCGGATGTATCCCACGTTATCCTGCAGCAGTTGCGCTTCCTTGACGCTTTCCAGTGGGATGCGGTCACGCTTCACCTCCACATCGAACTGTTCCGCTTCTGTACCTTCAGGGGCATCGTCCGCCGGAGGACGCAAAATGGTTAAGGTAACAGTGGTGCCTCGTTTTCCACGAATCAACTGTGCTGCCTGGGCCGTATCCATGCCCTCAGTGGAAGTGCCTGCAATGGCAACAATAATATCAAAAGGTTTCAAGCCCGCCTGGGACGCTGGCGAATTCATAATGGGCATGAACACCATTATCCGTCCTTCCTCGTCCTCTTTGATGGATACGCCGATACCATCAAACTCGCCTTTGGTCTCCTCCTGCAAGGCTTCAAACTCTGCGGCGGTAACAAAGGCGCTGTTCCTGTCCAGCGAACTCATAATGCCGGACAGTGCCCCTTCCACTACCGCCTCCATCTCCACTGGCTTCACGTATTCACGTAGTACGATATCCAGGACGGAACCGATGGGCTCCATTTCACGATAAACATCCACCTCGCCTTCGAGAGCGGCCAGCCGCCCCACAAAACCATTGCTCAGCAACAAAACCAGGCATACCAGGAAACCCAGCATCACGAAGAAATCTCTTTTGCTGTCGCGTTGTGCCATTATGTATAGTCTCCACTTGAACCGGCGCATAATGCGCCGTGTTTTTCCATCCAACATCTGTCACATCCCTGCGGAACTCCTTTACAAAAGCAGACTTCGGGACTGTTTTAGCGGCATCGTTGCCACCCCCGCAAGGCATCAGTGTAACAGAATCCCGCAATAAATATCCAAGCGTTGAAGTTGCCGGGTTACAGTTGCCAGTGCAGACATTATCCGATACCAACAACCAATCGAACGCCTGCTATTCAGTTCGGTTGCTTTCCGCATTATTTTGTACAGGCGCGGCTTTTTGTGGCTTGTTGTTATCAGGATTCATCATATACATTTCCGACGCATGTCGCGTATTACCCGCTTCCTGAAACACTCGCGCTGCAAGGGCGGTGCGACCCGCCGCACGGTATCGCTGTGCCACGGCATTCAACATAGCGTTGCGCTGTGTGGTCTGCAGGGCGTTTGAAAAGTTGTATTGCTGCAACAACTGATAACACCGGTCTGCTACTTCCAGTTGCTTTTCCGGGGGATCGGTGGTGACATTAAAATATTCGTTAAACATTGCAACGCCCTTTTCGTAATAGCCCCCTTCGATGTAAGCGGTGGCGGCGCCGGGAATATCCCCTCTTTTCACGCACATTGCCGCGGCTTGTTTGGGTTTTCCCGCTGCGGCATAAAACCGGGAGGCCGTTTCATAATCACCTGCACGTTTCAGCAGACGCGCCGCCTTTATGGTTTTCCCTGCCCGTGCCAGTTCTCCCGCAGCACGCTCATATTGCTTGTCCTTGAGAAACCATCGTGCGGCTTCTTCGGGTTGGTTCAGCTTCGCCAGTATCTCGCCGATGCGCCCGTAACGCTTTTCCTTTTTCAACTGTCCGAGGGTATGCACGGGATACTGAGCGGCGTCTATTTCCTCAATAAACGATGTGTCTTTGGCCGTACCCGGTTCCCGGACATCATGCCCTTCCATACTTTTCCAAAGGCGTCGCCGTGTAAAGGCCAGTCGGGCGCGTACATACACTTCGCGCAACAGAAACAGCACCAGTATTGTTACACCGATCTTGAAGCCGGGTTCGATCCATTCGTTTTCCGTCATGTCTTCAAACAAAGGTGAGATGACCCCATAGAGTCCCCCAAGCAGCCAGTCCCAATAAAGGTAACGCAAATAACTGAATAGGTACATGCCACAGGTTCCTTTTTACATCCATAAGTCTATGCTGGAATAAAACATGCAAAACAGGCATACTAAACACGGGCACTGCCTGCTGTGGTTTGAAAACAGCCTGACGGGCAGCACTATTTCCTTTTGCCTACAATAGTATACTACGATCAGCGTGGAAGCAACGAGGTGGAGCGTCCACCTTTCTATTGAACCGGCTATATGCCAGAAATCGGAAGTCATAAACAATGTACAATCTGTTTTATCTCTTCTCCATCGCCGCTGTGATTATTGGCATTCAGTTCGGCACGCGTTACTTCCGGGCGCGGCGGCTGTGCCACTGGCTGAAAATCGGCATGGACGCCTACGGTACGCAACGGTATGAGGACGCACTGCCCGCCTTCAGGAAGTGCGTCCGCATAGCACCAGAGTGGGTGCATACCCGTGCATTACTGGGCATGAGTCTGGCACAGACCGGGAAAAAAGAAGAGGCGCTGCGTGAAATTGAAATGGTGGAGGCATTGCAGCCAAAGCAGGCCGAGACCTGGGCGCTGATTACCCTGTTCTATGTGTTGTGCATGCCGGATGCCCATGATACCTTGTTGAATGCCCTCGATACGTTGTATAAGATTGATCCGGAATCTGCCGCCAGACTGATTGAAAAGCCGCAATTTCGTAATCTGGAGCGGCTGGACCGTTACAGAGCGCTTAAAGACCAAATTCTGGCGTGGGATGCCAACCACACTTAACCTAACGTGGCTTCGCACGCAACCCAGTTTACCTTCAAAACATGGAACAACTATGAATGATAAGCAAAAAATGGGGACTGCCCTCGGCGCGTATAAGTGCTATAAATCGCATGTTGACCTCAATGCGCAAGGGCTGTCCCCGCTTTTTTGCGGCTCCGACACACACGCCCGAAAAAATTGGGGACAGTTCCGTCGCCTGGCCTTTACTGCGAGAAACCGAGCTTGCATGAAATCGGGCATTCATTATGCCCCCTGCCACTATTTGAAATTGCGACGGGAACAGTCCCCATTTTTTCTTAACCTGAAACACCCCAAGACCGGAACGATTTTATGAAAACACTCGACCTTATTGAATTTGACGACCAGGAAACGGCGCAGTCCTGCCTGAATGTCATTCAGAATCTGGCTGAAGGCAGTCTCGTGCCGCCCTTGCTTGAGGCTCTCGGCGAAAGCGCTGACCCACTCAAAGCCGTTGTAGGATTGAGTCGCTTTCTTGAGCGAAGTCTCAGCGCAGAAACAGAGGCGTCGGCCATGATTTCCAGTCCCCGTTACCTGCACATGCTGGTTGTGCTGTTTGCTCAGGGAAACCTTCTCTCCGACACGCTCTGCCGCAATCCGGAATATGGTGCATGGCTCTGGACTGAAGCGACGCTTGATCGGGCGCTTACCCGTGACGAGTTGCTGGAAACGATACGGCACGCTTTCTCAACCCTGAATACCTTTGAGGAACGGTGCGTCTGGATGCGGCGTCGAGCGCGGGTTGAACTGCTGCGTATCGCCACCCGCGAAGTTTTTCTCCATGCCCCCTTTGATTCCGTCGTTCAGGATATTTCTGCTCTCGCTGATGCCATGCTTGAGGCGGCCTTTATTGCTGCTCGGGACCACCTCACGCCACGAATGGGGATTCCCGTAAGCCATGATGACCAGCAGCAAATTACTTTTTGCATACTTGCCATGGGAAAGCTAGGCGGGCGCGAATTGAATTTCAGCTCGGACATAGACCTGCTGTTTCTCTATAGCGCCGATGGCAATACTCCCGAAGATGCCGCCCAAAGCGCTTCCACGGAAGAATATTTCCGTAAACTGGGCGAGCTGGTCGTCAAAGCACTTTCGGAGCAGACTGCCGAAGGTCGTGTTTTTCGTGTGGATTTACGATTGCGTCCTTTTGGTAAGAGCGGCCCCATTGCATCGTCGCTGGATAATGCTGTGGAATATTACAGCACTTACGGACGGGCTTGGGAACGGCAAGCCATGATCAAGGCGCGTCCTTGCGCTGGCGATATTGCCCTGGGTGAAGTCTTTCTCGAACGGCTGCGTCCTTTTGTGTATCCACGCTACTTTGATGACGCCACTTTGGAGGACATTCGTGGCATTAAACAGCAGACCGAAGCTATTGTGGCTGGGAAAGCGCACACCGAGCGAGAGGTGAAACTGGGACGCGGGGGCATACGGGACATTGAATTTACCGTGCAGATGCTGCAACTGCTGCAGGGTGGGCGTTGGACAGAAGTGCGTACCCAGAACACGCTGGCTGCAATACGTGCACTTGGAGAGCGGCAGCGGGTAAGCCCGTTCGAAGCGGAAACGCTGGAACATAATTATGTGTTCCTGCGCCGCATTGAGCACCGGCTTCAGATCGAAGGCGGTTTGCAGACCCACATATTGCCGGAACATGCACATGAACTTACGTTGCTGGCGCGCAGGTTGGGGTATCAGACCAGTGATGCCTTCATGAATGTATACCGCGAACGCACCGCCGAAACGCGTGCTATTCTTGAGCAGTTTCTGGCTGTGAAGGGCGACGGAAACCTCTGGGTTATGGAATTGCTTGATCCAGGGGCGTCCTGCGCTGTCGGTCTGGAACGGCTGCGCAAAAGCGGGTTTGCCGATCCGGAGCGCGCCCGACAGGAGTTGCTGTGGCTGGCGAACGGTCCTGAACATGAACCCTATACCCGGGAAACGGCCCAGCAATTTGCCGCCATCACTCCCTTTCTCGTGGATGCCCTGGCGCAGACGCCGGACCCGGATATGGCGCTGGCAAAATTCGGTCAGATACTGTCGCAACTGCCAACGCCTGCAACGCTGTACAATCTGTTGAAGTACAATCCGAAACTGACCCGGTATTTAACGGCGGTCATTTCCAACAGCGACTATCTTGCTGAAATGCTGGTGCGCGATATCAGCCTGCTCGACCTCATCGGTTCGCCGGGACATCTGGATGCGCCGTCATCCATTGACCAACTGGAGATGGAACTTGACGCATTGGAACATGCCGCAGATCCCGCACCCGCGCTGTACCGTTTGCGCGATGGGGAAATGTTGAAAATTGCGCTGCGCGACCTGGTACAAGGTATTTCTGTTGCTGCTGTTGGGGATGAATTAACGCAGTTGGCGGACTTTGCCGTAGCCGCTGTGCTGCGCCGCGCCCGCGAGACCGTAGCGGCACGCCATGGCGCTGTGGACGTGCCCTTTGCTGCTGTTGCCCTCGGGAAATTCGGCGGACGTGAAATGGGTTATGGCAGCGACCTTGATCTCGTTTTTGTGTACGATGAAACTGAAGACAACATTCGCGACATGCAGTTGTCGCCCACGGAATACTTTGGCGCCATTGCTTCCATCGTTTTGAAAACACTCAAGGAACCCACTCGATACGGCATTCTTTACGATGTGGATGCGCGGCTGCGTCCCGATGGCAGCAAGGGCGCATTGGCCATTCCAACACAACGGTTCTGCCAATACTATCGGGAAGAAGCCCATTTCTGGGAACGGTTTGCCCTCATGAAAGTGCGCGCCGTTGCTGGAGACGCAGACTTTTGCAATACCATCGAAGGGGTCGCTCGGGATATCGCCTTTTCTGAGGCGCCGAATGCGAAAGCACTGGACGAACTGGAATCCCTTCGCCGTAAACTGGCATCTGGCGCGCCCGCCCAGGACCTAAAACGGCGTGAGGGCGGCATTGCCGAAATTGAATTTGCCACGCGAATGCTGCAGTTACACCATGTGGCGGCATGTCCAACACTGAAGCGGGGCGGCGTTTTTGCAGCGCTGGCCATTCTTCGCGAACAGGGTTTTCTCGCGCCCGAAGACCACGCCGTACTAGATGAAGGCTATGCTTTCTTCAGGCTGCTTCTAAACCGGGCACGCATGATGCGCGGCAGTTCGTCCTCCAAACTTCCGGACGCGCCCGATATGCTGTGCCGCCTTGCCCAATGCTTGAACATTAAGGAAGACATCATGGCGGAAGTGGAACAGCAGGCAGCAGGCATACACGATGTGTATTGCCGAATTCACCATCAATTGCAAAATACAAAATAAGGGACGAAAGAAAAGAAGGGCGAAGCAATACGTCCCTTTCGTCCTTTATGTCCCTTATGTTGCTGACGCCCTATATAATACCGATCTCTTTCATGCCTGTGACGAGGGCGCGCTTTTCCGCAGCGGTCAGATCGCGTTGCGGCGGACGGACATACCCGGCGTCGAAACCGCGCTGGCGCAGCCCTTCCTTAAAAGCGGCAACATTTTGACCGTACCTAAAAATACGCGCTGCTTTTTCAAGACGTATCTGGTCCTGCCACGCCTTCTTGAGGTTGCCCTTGCGCACGTTGTTGTAGACCGAAGCATAAATTTCGCAGACCACGTTTGACAAACCAGACACCACCGCGGGGCATCCTGCAAGCAACGCCTGAAAACCATAGTCGTCTGTACCGCAGATTACGTGGAAACCATCCGGCACATTGCCCAGCAGACGGGTCAAATTCGTCATGACGCCGGCGCTGTCTTTTATGCCTACGATATTTTCTTCAGATTCAGCAATGCGGATAACCAGCTCGGGATGAAGCACATTTTTGGCACACCCTGGGATGTTGTACATTAATACGGGAAAGCCATCCACCGCGCGGGCAACCGTCTTGTAGTATTGAAAAAGGGCGGCATCGTCGTAGCCATAGAAAAAGGGCGCAACAATCGCTGCTGCCTTGGCGCCGCAGTCACGGGCATGGCGCGTCAACTCGACGGTGGTAGCGGTATCGAAACCACCCGTATGAGCAATGACTGGTGTCTTTTTGGGAACGCTGCGCATGACTTCCTCCACCACTTCGCGCCGTTCATCAGGATTCATGAGCATACCTTCGCTGGTAGTGCCGCAAGGGAAAAGTCCGTGAGCGCCCTGGCTCAAAAGGCGATTGGCCAAAGGCCCTATCTTGTCGAAATCCACATAGTCGCCGCCCTTGGTAAAAGGCGTCACCATCGCTGCAAGAATACCCTGAATCTTGATTTTCTGCGTCATGAACATTTTCCTTTGATTAAGTTGATTTGTGTTTTGCGGCACTACCAATGTAGCACATAAAGATGGTATTCACCTTTTGTTTTGGTAGGATAAGAACGCCGATATCACCAACATCATACAGCATCACCCTTGTGTCTTTACAACTACAGACTGATGAACGATTGGAAATGGGAGACGCCGAACCATCGACAGGAAAAAACAAGTGCGCCGTTCGCAAGGTGGGGCATGCGTGTTTGTGGGTGGCAGCGAACGGCGCACCATCGAAGAAGAGTGTTCCAGGGAGGTACACTATCTATCAGAGCAAATTAAACTATCTTTGTAAACATTCTACTAAATAAACCCGCGCAACGCAAATTGTATTCCCCCTGTTACTAAAAACGTACTTCGGCGGTCTATAATGAACACTGTTTTCTTTTTTAACGATTGAAAGGCGCTTATAATGCACTCAAAAACCATTGCATCATGCTTGCTACTTATCCTGGTAGGCTCCTTTTCTGCAACTGCTGCGGAAGTGACCCCAATTGCCCTGCGTCGTGCAATCCAAGACCTGTGTGCAACCTTCCCGGATAGTTATAGGTTGGGAGCCACCTACCTTGAACGTCTGGAAGAACTTGAGGCTGCTGGAGATAAGGACGGGCTTGCCGCTTTACAGCAGGAAGCGCTTCTGGCCAATCCCCTTCTGGACTTTGAAGAACTGCTAGTGGTGCGGCGCAGTGATAAGAGTCCCGCGCTGGGCCTGCCCACCAACTGGCAGGGAAACTGCTCGCTGCCTCAGGGCGCCTATAACAACCGTATTATCGCCCTGGCCATGAATGATCTCAAGGGAAACTTTCGCACCGTATTCAGACCGCGAAGCGACGTGTATGTGGGGGATGTGGATTTGCACTTCGATGCGGACCGCCTGCTGTTTACCATGCCGGATGAAAATCAACAATGGCAGATTTGGGAAATCACCGCCAAAGGTGGGGCGTTGCGCAGGTTAACCCCGAACGACGATGCGGACGTGGATAACTATGATGCCTGCTATCTGCCTGATGGGCGCATCGTGTACGCTTCCACAGTCTGTTATGCAGGCATCCCCTGTGTATTCGGCGGCGACAAGGTCGCCAACCTGTGCGTCATCAATCCCGACGGCACAGGATTGCGCCAGTTGTGTTTTGACCAGGACCATAACTGGTGTCCTGTGGTGCTGCACGATGGCAGAGTTATGTATCAGCGCTGGGAATATGCGGACCTGCCCCATTCAAACAGCCGTCTCTTGTTCACGATGAATCCGGACGGCACGGCTCAGATGGAGCATTACGGCAGCAATTCCTACTGGCCTAATTCCATTTTTTATGCGCGGCCCGTGCCGGGACATTCCACCATGTTCGCGGGCATTGTGACCGGTCATCACGGTGCACGCCGCATGGGAGAACTGGTGCTGTTCGACCCCGCAAAAGGCAGACAGGAAGCCGATGGCGTGGTGCAGCGTATACCCGGTTACGGGAAAAAAGTGGCGCCCATCTTCAAGGATCGCCTGGTAGACGATTCGTGGCCAAAATTCCTGCATCCGTGGCCGTTAAGCGACAAGTATTTTCTGGTGGCGTCACAGCCTACACCAGAATCCCGATGGGGTATCTATCTGGTGGATGTGTTCGACAACATGGTACTGCTGCGTGAAGAACCCGGTTTTGTATTGTTTCAACCGATACCATTTCGTAAAAGACCCACACCCCCAGTAATCCCCAACCGAATTGATCTAGACCAGCAGACGGCGCGAGTCTACCTGTCAGACCTCTATGTGGGCAGCGGATTGGCGGGAATACCAAAAGGAACGGTCAAATCTTTGCGCCTGTTTACCTATACTTACAGTTACCGGGGTATGGGCGGGCTGCTGGGCACCATCGGCATGGACGGCCCCTGGGATATCCGGCGAATATTGGGCACGGTGCCAGTATCGCCGGACGGTTCCGCTTATTTCACAGTGCCAGCGAATACGCCGATTGCGGTGCAGCCACTGGACGAACGCGGTATGGCGGTACAACACATGCGCAGCTGGTTCACCGCCATGCCCGGCGAAACCCTGTCCTGCGTGGGCTGTCATGAACAGCAGAACATGACACCGCCTTCGCAACCACTGCTTGCCATGCGCAACAAACCCGATACTATTACGCCCTGGCATGGAAACGAGCGCGGCTTCAGTTTTGCACGTGAAGTGCAGCCCGTGCTGGATCGCTATTGCGTGACCTGCCATGAGGCCCATAAGGACGGTCCCAACCCGCCGCCCTATCTGCGTGGTGATGTGATGCTTACCGACTGGAACTCCCAAATCGCCGGACATGGCGACCCGTCCTATGCGGGCAAATTTTCGGAGTCCTATGCACAACTGCACCGGTTTGTACGCAGGCCCGGTATTGAAAGCGACTACCATCCTTTGAACGCCATGGAGTTTCATGCGGGCGTCACCGAATTGGTGCAGATGCTGGACAAAGGCCATTACGGCGTGGAACTGAATGAAGAAGCATGGGACCGGCTGATTATGTGGATTGATTTGAATGCACCCTATCACGGCACCTGGACAGAAATTCTGGGCACGGATCGGGTCACCCCCATCGCAAACCGCGCCCGGGAGCTACGCAACAAGTATGCAAATACCAATGTAGATTTTGAGTACATTCCTGAAAACCCGGTGATCATACAAGACGACGCACCGGTATTGACCGCCATTGTGAAGCATATACAAGGAGATGACGTGCCGGTACTGGCAACGGCTGGGGACAGTCCACAAGGGACAGTCCCTGCTCTACAAGAAACAGCCGCCACCATGCGCAAAATTGTCCTGGAAAACGACCAAATAATCGAACTGGTGCAAGCGCCTGTTATTACTGGCAACGATGCCGGAATCACGGAACCCTTCTGGATGAGCGCCTGTGAAATCACCAATGCCCAGTATGCCCTGTTTGATCCCGATCATAACAGCGGCGTTGAATCCAAGTATGGCTACCAGTTCGGTGTTCACGGCTATCCGGTGAATGAACCTGACCAGCCTGTAGTGCGCGTTTCCTATGATGATGCCCTGGCCTTTTGCGACTGGCTTTCCCAAAAAACAGGTATGACATTTACGTTGCCCACCGAAGCACAATGGGAATATGCCTGCCGCGCGGGTGCGGCCACGGAATTTTATTTTGGCGAGGGGGACAGCGATTTCTCCGCCTACGCCAATCTGTCAGATGAAACCATGGAACAATTCGCCAGCAATCCCTACCTGGTTTTTGCGCCCTTTGAAAAGCCAAGCCGGTACGATGCCTGGATTCCTCGGGACGACCGGTATGACGATGGCGTACTGCTGACTGCCAAAGTGGGCTCCTTTCTGCCCAACGCCTGGGGGCTGTATGACATGCACGGAAATGTCTGGGAATGGACCAGGAACACCGGTGTCCAGGCGCCGGATGCACTTTGCATGGTACGTGGCGGTTCATGGTATGATCGCCCTCACAGGGCTGGCGCCTCCTACCGCCTTGCATACCAACCTTGGCAGCGTGTATATAATGTGGGTTTTCGTGTACTATGTATAGAGAACTTGGAAGTGGCATCGCGTTAAAAAGTAACGTCGCCGTTTTTTTATTGAAACAAAGGAGTCAGGAAATGAAACGTAGCGCTATGGCGTACAGCCCTCTCTTCGCTATTCTGTCTGTATTAATTATTGTTTCTGTGGCAACAGCGGAAACCCATATGTCGCCTTTGGCAATTACGTCATCACCAGATGGTACATGCCTGTATGTGTGCGCTCACACTGCCAACAAAGTACTCTGGGTAAGCACGGAACGACAGAATATTACTGGCGCACTTGATATTCCCGCGCCCCCGTCAGGCATTGCGTTACACCCTTCCGGAGAATTACTCTTTGTTACCGGAAGCCTTCCTGAAGGTAAAGTGTATGCTATCAGCACAAAGGGTGCCATAGCCTATGAAATCCCCGTCGGGCATTCTCCGCTTGCGCCCACGCTTAGTGCCGATGGCAATACCCTGTTTGTGTGCAACCGTTTTGATAATAGCGTTTCGATTATTGATCTCGCCACAAAAACAGAAATAGCACGTGTTGCCGTTGCCCGCGAACCCATCGCGCTGGCAGTGACGCTCGACGGACAGAAACTTTTCGTGGCAAACCACCTGCCCACGGGTTCGGCGGACGGCGATTATATTGCCTCCCAGGTGTCGGTGATTGATGTGGCGGCAAAGCAGGTCTCCGGTACTATCGCGCTGCCCAACGGCAGCAGCAGCCTGCGCGACATCTGTATTTCCCCGGATGGCGCCCATGTGTATGTAACCCACCTGTTAAGCCGCTACCAACTGCCCACAACACAGTTGGAGCGAGGCTGGATGAACACCAACGCCCTGACCGTGATTGATGCCGCCACGGCAACGGCTATCAACACGGTACTGCTTGATGATGTGTCCAGAGGCGCCGCCAATCCCTGGGGTGTGGCATGTACCTCTGATGGCAAACTTATCTGCGTAGCCCATGCTGGCACCCATGAAATTAGCGTCATTGACCGTGCTGCCATGCACGACAAACTGACACGGGTGGCGGCTGGGGAAAGCGTGTCCTCCGTGTCTAAGAAACCGGAAGACGTGCCCAACGATCTGTCCTTCCTGGTGAACCTACGCAAGCGAATCAAACTTGACGGCAATGGGCCTCGCGACATCGCCGTGATAGGCACAACCGTATATGCCGCGGAATATTTTACGGATTCGTTGGGTGTGGTGGATGTTGCCGCTGAAATCGCCCGGCCACAAAAATGGTCTCTTGGCGCTGACACGGAACCCTGCGCCATACGTCAGGGCGAGATATTCTTCAACGACGCTGACCTGTGCTTCCAGCAATGGCAAAGCTGTGCCAGCTGCCATCCCGATGCACGCGCAGATGGGTTGAACTGGGACCTGTTGAACGACGGCATTGGAAATCCCAAAAGCACCAAGAACATGCTGTTGGCGCACCAGACGCCGCCTTCCATGGGGCTTGGCATTCGCGCTACCGCAGAAGTGGCGGTACGCGCCGGCATCAAGCATATTCAGTTTGCAGTACGTCCCGAAGAAGACGCCATTGCCATCGATGAATATCTGAAATCACTCACCCCGGTTCCCAGCCCTGAACTCGTCAATGGGCAGCTGAGCGAAGCGGCGGTCCGTGGTGAAAAGGTTTTTGAAACAGCCGGTTGCGCCGAGTGCCATCCTGCCCCGCTTTATACCAATCTGAAAACCTATAACTTTGATATGGGCACCTTCCTGGATGAAGGCAAAGCCTTCGATACGCCGACCCTGGTGGAAGTATGGCGTACTGCGCCCTATCTGCACGATGGGCGCGCTGCCACCGTGCGGGATGTGCTGACAATACACAACCCGGAAAACAAACACGGTGAAACCACCGACCTGAACGAAGCAGAACTTGACGACTTGGTTGCCTATGTGCGGTCGCTGTAACCGTAATCCATCTTCGCAATGATAAAACGCGACGCAGGTGAAACATAATTGTGCCGGGAACCGTCAAATAGAATAACCACATTCCCATGCAAAAGGAAGCGTGAATGAATACCATTCAAAAACAACACACTTCAAATATGGACGCTATCAGCCTGACAACCCCTGATCGGCAGGAGCATTTCTATTGCATCACCCCGAAGGACGACGACACCTTTTCGTCGGTACTGTCGCAGCTTGCTACGGCAATAAGCGAAGCTGATGGCAAGGTTGTTTCTCTGGAAGTATTTGGGGGACTGGGTTCCGGGCAACAGCAGACAGAAGTGGTGCGGGCTGCCTTTGGCGATGCCGCATTTCCAGTGACTTGGGTGGAAGAAAGTTCCGGAGACGCTTCAAAAGTAACCGGTGTGCAGGCGTGGGCCATTACGGGCGCGTCTGTGCTGCCCATTATTTACACCGGCAAGGTACTGGGCACCTATTTTGACCTTCCTTCCGGCCGGTACTGCCGTCTGGGCGGCATTACACCCCCCGACACCACTGTAACGCCGAAGGAACAATCCACCGCAGTGTTCCAGCACATGGACGCTGCCCTGCAACTGTGTAATATGCAGTTTACCCAGGTGATGCGCACTTGGTTTTTTAATCACCACCTGCTGGACTGGTACGATGTTTTCAATGATGCGAGGGACGATTTTTTTAGGGAAAAACAGATGTTCCAGCATGTGGTGCCGTCAAGCACAGGCATTGAAGGCGGCAACCCTGCTGGCGCCGCGCTTGAAGCGGGTGCGCTTGCCATTATTCCCGCCAACGCAGATGTCGTCGTATCTGCCGTACCCTCACCCCTGCAATGCGCCGCTCTCGAATACGGCAGCACCTTCAGCCGTGCCACCGAAATCCGAGAACCGGGATTGCGCCGCCTCTTCATCTCCGGCACCGCCAGCATCAGTCCTGACGGCAAGACCCAGTTCGACGGCGATGTAGCCGCACAAATCAAACGCACCATGGAAGTAGTTTCATCCATGCTTCATTTTCGTGGCATGGACCTTTCCTGTACCACCCGGGCGCTTACCTACTTCAAACATGCCAAAGACATTCCTGCATTTGACGCATGGCGCACTGCAAACAATATACCCGATATCCCCACTATCCGCATCCACAACGACGTCTGCCGCCACGATCTGCTCTTCGAAATAGAGCTGGATGCCATCACCGTAGAACCATAATCTACAGACTACGATATATTGAATTGCTTGCATCATGGATTGAGCCCGCAAGCCCGAAATTACACGGAAGAACTGTATATCTCCATAAATAGGGGCCAAGCATCGCTACCAAAGTTGACTACAGGTTTTTGCCTGGGGGTCTGCGTCATCATTGTGGGTTTTAGCGTTTGTGCGGCAATACGCTGCTCCCAATAACCCTCCATTCGATTTTTCAGGTATACGCACCATAATGCCAGTACGTCATTTGCACCGTCAACTGTCCATTGCATTCCACATTGCTTCATGCGGTGGTATCTGCCAGTTGACATGATGCTTGAAATATGCTATTATTCTGTTAGCACTCGTTATTGTTGAGTGCTAACACCCTGTCCGAAGTTGACGGCGGGGATATTGTTGCGTATCAGTTTTGTACATCTATAAATGAAGGAGAATCTTGTTATGGCAGGAAAAAAACTACTTTACGATCAGAGTGCCCGCCTTGCGTTGTTGCGGGGTGTGGACATGCTTGCGGACGCAGTGAAGGCAACGCTTGGCCCCCGAGGCCGAAACGTGCTTATGGACAAATCCTTTGGTGCGCCGAAAGTGACCAAAGATGGTGTTACTGTGGCCAAAGAGATTGAGTTGGAAGACCCTTATGAGAACATGGGTGCCCGCATGGTTCGCCAAGCGGCCAGCAAGACCAACGATCTCGCTGGCGACGGCACTACGACGGCGACGGTTCTTGCTCAGGCACTGGTGCAGGAAGGTCTGCGTCAGGTTACGGCTGGCGCGAATCCCATGCACCTGAAGCGCGGCATGGAAAAAGGGCTGGAAGTGGCGCTGGAAGCCATTGCGACGGCGGCCAAAAAGATTAAGAACAAAGATGAGATCAAGCAGGTGGCCACGGTTTCCGCAAATGGCGACACGACCATTGGCGACATTATTGCCACCGCGATTGAACAGGTGGGCGAAGATGGCGTAATCACCATCGAAGAGGGCAAGAGTTTTGAGACGGAAGTGGAGTTGGTAGATGGCATGCAGTTTGACCGCGGCTATCTCTCTCCCCATTTCGTCACGAATCCGGAAAGTATGAGCATCGAATTGGAAGACCCCTATATTCTTTGCTACGAAAAGAAAATCAGCAGTATCCGCGATATGCTTCCGTTGTTGCAGAAAGTTGCCCAGGGCGGCAAATCCCTGTTGATCATTGCTGAAGACATTGAAGGTGAAGCACTGGCAACGCTGGTAGTGAACCGTCTTCGCGGGGTGCTGAACATCGCGGCGGTGAAAGCGCCCGCCTTTGGCGATCGGCGCAAAGAAATCCTGCGCGACCTCGCCATCCTTACTGGCGGCCAGTTTATCAGCGAAGATTTGGGCATGAAACTGGAGAGCGTGGAACTCGACCAGTTGGGCACTGCCAAGCGTATTGAGATTACCAAGGACAACACGACCATTGTTCAAGGCGGCGGCAACAAGAAAGAAATCAGTGGGCGTATTGATCAGATACGCAAAGCCATTGAAACCACTACTTCAGATTATGACCGTGAGAAATTGCAGGAGCGGTTGGCGAAACTTGCAGGCGGCGTTGCGGTCATCAAGATCGGCGCAGCCAGCGAAGTGGAACTGAAAGAGAAGAAAGACCGTGCTGATGATGCGCTGAACGCCACGCGTGCCGCCATAGAAGAAGGCATCGTATCTGGCGGCGGCGTTGCATTGCTGCGTGCCCGCGCCAAAGTGGAAAAACTTGACCTCTCCGGCGACGAGAAAACTGGCGCGCTGATGCTTGCCAAAGCCATGGCCCAGCCCTTGGCCTCCATTGCTGAAAATGCAGGTTGCGAAGGTGGCGTCATTGTGAATGACGTGCTGGAAGCCAAAGGCAATGTTGGCTATAATGCAGAAAAAGGCATTATAGAAGACATGGTCAAAGCGGGTATCATAGATCCGGCGAAGGTGATCCGCTGCGCACTGCAGAACGCAGTCAGTTCCGCGGCGATGATCATTACCACCGAATGTCTGGTCACCGATGCACCCAAGGAAGAAAAAGACTGACCTGTTCCTTATTAACCACACCATATTCAGCGGCGTACATGAGAGTATCTCTCCTGTGCGCCGCTTTTTTTTGCTATACGATCAAGCGCCGACCGGAGGCAGTCCATCGCCGGGGAGTTCAGCAGCGGGAATGCACAATCTGCATTTTAACCACCGCTTGGTCAACAACTTTGCCGTTTGCAATGAGTTGACAGGCACATCTTCGGGTTCAAAAAGGGTAAGAAAAAGATTGGAACGCATTTGCAGCCCGCTTTTCAGGAACCACGACAAAGAAAAATAGTCCCACGCAGACTCAATATTCAAAAGGGTACCCGTAAACTCGGCAACGGCATACGTTCCGGCGGGTATGGTGTATTGAATAAGTGGACTGACAACATCGTCTGATGGCAACGGCTTGTTCAGTATCAAAGCGGCATCATAGCGCTCACGGCCACCGGGTGGCAGAACGACGGCATCGTCATAGATAACTACTGCTGGGATTGAAGAATCTGCCAGCATATTTTTTTTCTTTGCCCAAGAGCCCAGCTTCGTCCATGCCGACAGCGTAGACAGAGGCGTGCCAAAATGGGGATGCGCCACCAGCGGCCTTGCCGTGCACTTTTCAATGCCAAGTATGCGCAGGCCTTTGGGTGGCGGAGCGGCATCTATGGACTGGATATGTTTTTGAAGACGTTCGCGAAATTGTATGGGGGTGCATCCGTAATGCGTCTTGAAGTTTCGTGTAAAAGCTTCCCGTGAATCATATCCCGCCGCCAGAGCCGCTTCGATGACTTTTACGTTGGTATATGCAAGCCATGAAGCGCCATGGGCCAGGCGAAGGCCATGAACATACTCCGCTGGCGGCGTGCCGGTTACCTCTTTGAAAAGCCGGTGGAAGGTGCGTGTGGACATGCCAGCACCTTCCGCCAGCATCTCCACCGGCGGTACGTTGTCAAGATGGGTACGTATCCAGGTTTTTAGTTCCCAGATAACCTGGATATTCTTTTTGCGATCACATTCCTTCACAACAAAGGCCATCCTAGCGACACAAACAGCAGGAAAATATTCTGTTAATTCTACACCAAGTGTGACCATTTCTGCCACTCCCGGATTTTTCCATGCACCTGGTTCTGTTAAACCGTGACGGTATGGTATGCTTCTATAAAGGAGTTTTTAAGAAAATGCACTACAATGATCGTTGCGGTAATTTTGTGCTGGCTTTCTTGTTTTTTACGGCTGCGGCTGTCGCAGAACCTGCCCTGACAAAGGACCAGATTGAGGCGGACTGGCTGCGACAACAGGAGTTGCGTGTTTTGCCTTTGGCAGTGTCTCCGGCAAGTGATGCGGCGGGCGGATGCGATGGCGTTGCGAACGGCACTTGGGGATTCCACACGAATCATGAAAGCCAGCCCTGGTGGCAGGTAGACCTGGGGAAAGAAACGCCGATTGCACAGGTACGGCTCTTCAACCGGTGCGACACGTTTTCCTCACGGGCATCTGACTGCTTGGTGCTGGTTTCGTTGGAGGGGTCGGTCTGGCAGCAGGTATATCAGCATAACGGTTCGGGTTTTTATGGTCATACCGACGGTAAGCCGCTGGAGATACCCTTGCCCGGTACGCTGGCACGTTTTGTGCGTATCCAACTGCCACGAAAGGACTATCTGCACTTGGATGAAGTGGAAGTCTATGCCGCTGGAGGGACGGAAAACATTGCGTTGCACAAACCCGCCGCCCAGAGTAGTGCCAGTCAGTGGTCTGTGGCGCACGGCGTTTTTAAAGATGATTTTATGGGGTTTGACGCGCAGCTGAAGCGTGGTCGTGATCTGGCAGCAAGTTTGCGCAGGCTGGGCGCGGATGTCACAACAGCGGAGGCACAACTGGATGCTATTGCGGAAGAAGCCGGAAAGATAGCGTCAGGTCGCAGTACCGCCCGCCAACGTTATCTCACAAACAAACTGCAATGGACAATCCGCTCGCTGGCAATGCAGAACCCATTGCTGGACTTTGATGAAATCCTCTTTGTCAAACGCGCCCCGACGCTCTTTCCCCATGTTTCCGACCAGTATTACGGCTGGTTTTCTCGTGGCGGTGGCGGCCTCTACATTTTGTCCGGATTCAAAGGGGATGACCCGCAAATACGGTGCATCACGGAAGACTGGCCGGAAGGCAATTTCCTGCGTCCCGACCTGTCTTACGATGGCAGCAAGGTAGTGTTTGCCTGGTGCCGCTTCTATCCGCATGTGGCGGAAATTGCGAACAAAATGCTCCGGGAAGAGATGCCGGAGGATTCCTTCTACCATATTTTTGAAATGAACCTGGACGGCACGGGCTTGCGGCAGTTGACCCACGGCTATTACAACGACTTTGACGCGCGGTATTTGCCTAATGACGACATCATATTTATGTCAACGCGCAAAGGGACCGCCCTGCAGGCGGGCTGGGATAGTGCTGCGGCAACCTGTGCAGCTACCCTGCCGGAGAGTTATGTCCGCTGCGGTGGCGATCTGAAGCGGCCTGTGCCGGTATTTACTCTGCATCGCATGGCTCCCGACGGCAGCGGCCTGCACGCCATCTCAGCCTTCGAGAATTTCGAATGGACCCCTGCAATCAATACGGACGGGCAGATCATTTATGCGCGTTGGGATTACATAGATCGCTTCAACGGCCATTTCATGAGTTTGTGGTCCACACGTCCGGACGGCGTAAATTCGCAGCTGGTGTATGGTAATTTTACGGTGCGGCCCCAGTGCATATTTGAGGCGCGTCCCATACCCAATTCGCAAAAGCTGGTGTTTACCGCCACGGCGCACCATTCCATCACCGGCGGCTCGCTGGTGTTGCTGGACCGCACCCAGGGTACGGAATACGATGCGCCCATTGAGCGCATTACACCGGAGGTGTGTTTCCCTGAAACCGAAGGCAGCCCGAACAGTTATTATGCCGGACCGTGGCCCCTTTCAGAGGAACACTTTCTGGTGTCGTGGGCGGACAAATCCTTGCCCATCCATGCCTATATGAAACTTGGCGATGAGCGCAACCCCCCCAATGCCTCCGGTATCTACCTTTACGACGCCTTCGGCAACCTGCAGTTGCTTCATCGGGACAAGGCAATTTCATCAGAAACGCCCATACCGATCAAGCCACGCCTCCGCCCCTTCATCCTTGCGGATGCCGTAGACTGGGACGCGCCGAAACAGGGTGTCTTCCTACTGCAGGATGTGTATGAAGGTATGGAGGGAGTCGCACGGGATGCTGTGGCGCGTTTGCGGATTGTGGGGGTGCTGCCCAAGGTGCAACCCTTCATGAACCAGCCCATGCTGGGCGTATCCGCTGAAGATACGGGTAAGGTGGTGTTGGGAACAGTTCCGGTGGAAGCCGATGGTTCCGCCCATTTTGTGGCGCCGTCCGGTATGCCGCTTTTCTTTCAGGCGTTGGATAAGGACGGCATGGCGTTGCGCACCATGCGCACTCTTACCTATGTGCAGCCTGGGCAAACCCTGTCCTGTATCGGTTGCCATGAATCCCGTGAAATTGCGCCTGTGGCACATTTGCCGGTGCTGGCGGGAAAACGTGCGCCCTCAAAAATAACCTTGGAAGCGGAGGGTTCCTGGCCGCTGCGATTTGATGCGCTGGTGCAGCCTGTGCTGGATAAAGCCTGTGTGCATTGTCACCAACCCGGCTACGAAAATGCCCGTGCTGCCGCTTTTGATCTTACCCCCGCAAAATCGTATGAAATGTTAATCAACTACGCCAACAAAGACCTACACCACCTGGCCTTTGAAAAGGATCGATCTGAAGTAGGCGATTGCCCTTCGCGTAAAAGCAAATTGCTTGCGCTGTTGACCGCCGAAGGCGGCCACGAAGGGGCTGTCCTTGATGAGGAAAGCCTTATGCGCCTGAAATTATGGATGGACACCTATGCCCACAAACAGGGTGCTTTCAGCATGGAACAAGAAGAAGAGTTGCTGGCACTAAAAGCGTCCGCAACATGGTTGGTTGATAAATAGAAATTTGCCTGCAACTGTAACAAGTAAAGGGAGCACAAGCCATGCAAATAAAAAATCTTACTGCTCGTGCATACATTGCAGAGACCTATCGCCCCTGGAAGCTGTTCACATTCATCGTCGGCATGATATTCCTTTTCTATGGCGCACTGAACTTCGAAATTTCGGATTGGGATGTTGGCATCAGTATCATTATGGGGGTTTTGACCTACGTGTGCGCTCCCTGGACCGTCAGAACCATCCTGCATAGCCTGTTGAACAGGCCCCGTTTCTGGTGGCTCTGGATCGTCGTTGCCCTCATCGTATCCTGGATTGCTGTTGACGGCGTCTATGTCCTCTACCATACGGCTGTGGGCAATACCATGTTGCGCCGGGAAAATTTTTTCATTTCCTTTCCATCTTATTTGATATTGGGTTTTCTCTGGCTTTATGGCGGAAGCCTTCGAGATTTATTGGCCAACATCCGGTCTATTTTCAGACGGTCTCCCTAATAGTTTAACAGCCGTCAATCCAGTACGTAGAGGTCTTTCCAGGAGATGCCGTCGGCGCCGCCGGAATGGAGCTGCAGTGCAAAACTGCCTTCGAATAACTGCTGGCCTTCATCAACAAGATCGAGTACCCGGATGCCGTTGATCCAAGTGGTAACGTGGTTGCTCTGGGTGCGGATTTCGATTTCGTTCCATTCACCGGGACGTAACGCCACAGCGGGCATGGTGTCATGCTTTGGCTCGACCAGCCAGCCGCGTTTGTAGCTTTCATAGACCCAGCCGCTGCTGCCGGGGAATCCCGGTTCCACTTCGCCCTGTAAGCCGGAAATAAGCGGGTAGCCGTCTTTCTCGCGCAGTTTGATGGTGGAATGATAGAACAGGCCGTAGTTGCCATCACCGAGAATTTTGAAGCCGCCGCG
>CAZBNU010000003.1:31711-41951 GCA_964493075.1 uncultured Nitrospirales bacterium
TTCCAGTCTTTCTGTTTCAGCGTTTTGACGGCTTCCATGGCAGGTTCGGCGAGGTAGCCCCGTCCGTTTTCCTCCATAATGATGCCCGTGCCCAGCCGCTGCCGCGTTTCCACGTTCACCTGGTAGCCATGCATCTGCCTGGGTGCATCGTTCACCGCTTCGTTTTCCGCCAGGGGCATGCGCGGCAACCAGTGGGAACGCACCTGCACGCCGCCATTGGTAGGGGTTGGTGTGCGGAATTCCAGTTTAATCTCCACATCGGCAAACTCGCGCGCTTCATAGAGCAGCCAGCTGTTTTCATCCTTCGCCGCCTTGGCAATAACGACGCCGTCCTCCACACGCCACTCGCCACCGAGCACGCGCCAGCCGTCCAGCGATGCGTTGGGTGTTATCATTTCCCAGTCCGCCGCTTGGGCGACATTAAACATGGCAGTTGCAATAAGCGTGATAACAAACAGATTTCGCATGATAGTATCTCCTGACGATGTTGCAAAGTTTACTGGTACAAGCCCCTTTGATTTTCTGTCCCTCATGATACCACAAATCCCATTTTATGATTCCATTCTCTTCCGCGCTTTTTTCAAATCGCATTTCTCAACCATATATGGTAGACTAAAGCCGTTAACCAGACGGGATACAATCTATGAAAGAAACAACAAGCCCTGATATTCGTTGGCAACAACGTTTTGCCAATTACAAAAAAGCCCTGTCGCAGTTACGCCGCTTTCTTGAGAAGGGCGAACTGAACGAAATGGAAGTACAGGGGTTAATACAGGCCTTTGAGTATACCTTCGAGTTAGGCTGGAACTGCCTTAAAGATTACCTGCAATACCAGGGGGTGCAGCCTATGGTGGGTGCGCGAGACGCCATCCGGGAGGCGTTTGCCCGTGACCTGATTGAGGACGGCGAAGGATGGATTGCCATGCTGGTGGATCGTAACCAGTCAAACCATACCTATAACGAAGAGACTGCCGATGCCATCACGACCAATATCCGAAATGGCCATATACAGTTGTTTTGCGCACTGGAAAAAACGCTGGAAACATTCGAGGAAACTTCATGACAGCCGGGGCGGAAATAGTGTCTTTTGGGTTGAAGCCTGATGTGATAGAAAAACTATGTGCCGTTTTCGCCGCCTACCCGGAAGTGGAGCAAGTGCTTGTGTACGGTTCCCGTGCCCTGGGCACCCATAAGAAGGGCTCCGATATTGATCTTACCTTGCAGGGGGAAGACCTCACATGGCAGCATTTGCAACGCATTTCATCAGACCTGGACGATTTGCTGCTTCCCTGGAAAATAGATATTTCACTTTTCAAGCAAATTGATAATGCAGGCCTTGTAGCGCATATCCAGCGCGTGGGCAAAGTATTGTATAAAAAATAGCAACGGTCTGCCATTAACAACAGCCGAATTTCGTATCGTAAATGGTGGGTTGCGCATCCGCTTCACCCACCCTACATTACTCTAGAACTTCAGCATGGGGAGTTGCTTCTTCGCTGCTGCCGCCGCCAGTGCTTCTGAATCAAAGAGGAGCAGCACTTGTCGTTTCTTGGCGCACTCCGAAAATAGATCGACAATCTTTTCGGCGGGCACGGGGAGGGGCATATTCTGTAGAACCATGTCAACAACCAGGGGATGCGGTGTATGTTCATCCATGAGCATATCCATCGCTGCCAGCCGAAGCATCATGTTCACCAGCGCGGGAGAGACACCTTCGTTGTTGTCGGTCAGCACCTCTATGGCGGGGACATCGTTGGGATCAAGTTTTACCTGCAGCACGGCGGTAATATTCAGTATTTCCAAAAGTGCCGAAACGCGCTCCGCAATTTTTTCACCATACTGAATGCGCCAGGTGTTGAGGGTTTCCTCTATCAGCGCGATGGCATGGGCTGCGGCAGCCACATCGTTACGCAGCACTTTCATGTGCTTTTCCACTGCCGCCAGGTCTTCTTCGACTTCGTTCAGCGAGCGATGGGTTGACAACAGATTCTGTCTTTCCTGTTTCAAGGCCTGATATTGATGTAGCGTCTCTTCGTTTTCTTTTTCCAGAGTATGCAATTCCCGTGCGTACTGGTCAGTGTCAGGGGCTTCAACAACAGTCTTGTTGCCCGCCAGTTGACGCCAATGCTCCAGAGGATGTCCTTGAAGCAACTCTTCGCATTGCTGTTCCAGCGCACTTTTTTCATGTTCCAGATCGCGCATCGTGAGGGTATTGTCTGCCGCGCTGCGTGCCTGATCCAGATTTTCAAAACCAGCCTGTTTCAACAAGGTATCAAAGGAGAAGCGATGTTCCTCAAGCAGGGACTCTTCTTCGGGAAGCCTTTCTTCCAGGGCCCTGCGTGCGCGGAGAAGTTCACTGCGCCTTCCGGCATCTTTCTGGTGTACATCCATAAAACGATAAAACGCCGCCAACGCACTGCTTATATCCCTATGTTCCGCTTCCGCAGTGAAGCCCTGTTCGCGCATGCGTTCACGCAACTGCTGCTCCGCTTCGGGCATGCCTTCGCGCACGGAGGTCAGTTCCCGATCCAGAAAACGTCTTCTGCCAAGCAATCCCTGATGCTGGTTGCGCAAGTCAGCCAGCCGCCGCTTGGTTTCACGGTATACCTGGTACTTGGCGATGGCGCGGCCCACTGCGCCTTCCACGTCATCCTCGTTCCTGGGGGATTCGTCCACCTGCTCGAGGGTGCTGCGCACTCGTTCAAAAAGTTTCGGGATGCGCTCTTCACTTTCCCGTAAATTATCTTCCTGCTGAGCGTATTTTGCTTCCAGATTATTCAGTTGGACGCGCAATTCGCGGTAGCGGTCATAGCGCGCCTCCAGTTCACGCACCGAACGGCAGTCGGCACGTACCATCAGCCGGTCCACCTGCGAAACATCCCCTTTCGCTTCTTCGTTCATCAAATCCAGTTCGGCCTGTCCTTCCGCGATGCTTCGGGTCAGCCGAGTGACTCTGCTGCGTGTGACAATCAGGTTGGTGAGGAAGAACAGGGTGGCTGCGAGCAGGAAACCGCAGGGATACAATATGGGTGTTTTCTGCGATCCCAGATAAGCGCCCAACAGTAGTAACAGGAAAAGAATGCAACCAAGGCTCAATATGAATTGCCCCAGGATGGTATCCGCCAGTTCATCGCGCAGGCTGCGATTGTGTCGAACATGCTCTTCAACCTGTGTGCTACGGGCCTCCCACTGTCTTTTCTTGCCCTGGTGTAAAACCAGTTCTTCAGCGAAATTGCCGCTGCCCTCAAAGATGGCGGCGTCCCCGGCAATCGCCACACGCAGATCGGCCAGTTCCGTGCGCATGACGTCACGGGTTTCTTCTTCCCCGTCGCGCATGTTGACGGCAGTCTTGAAGGATCGGGCCAGCTGATTCAGCCAGTCTATGGGGTTGGGCGCAATGCGGCTGAAATCCGGCAGTCCCGTCAGTTGCTGTTGTGTTTCGGCAATGTGCCCGTCCAGCGCGGCAATTTGATTATTGACCTCGTCCAACCGTGCGTTAAACTCCGTGATGCGCCCCTGGCCGCCCTGAAGTTTCCGTTGCAACTCTTCAAGCAGTTCCGGATTGGCCAACGGCTTGTCGCAGTCTTCTGGTGTCGCCTCCTGCAGTGCGTCCAGTTCCTCAGAAATGCCACGCAGTTCTTCCCGACTGCGTTCTACCTGCATCCTTGCCGTCTCAAAGAGATTTTCGGCGCGTTGTATGGCGGCGGCTTGTTCCGAATCCAGACAGGGCTTGCCCCGTTCGTCTGCAATCTGCTGTTCGAGGAAATTAAGTTGCTGTTGCAGCCTTGTAACGCTTTCAACCACAGAGGCACACCGCGCTTCGTCGGCGATGTTGCGGCGGAGCCGGTATTGCTCCAGTTGTTCTCGGTGTTCATGAAGGGGCCCAGCAAGTCTTGCCGCCTGTTCCAGCGCCGCTTTTACGGCGGCCCTTTCTGTTTTCAAGGCCTCCAGCCGCGCCTTTGCTCTGCCCAAGGCCGTATCAGCATTATTGCCGCGTCCGATTTTTTCCACAAAAGCGTCCAGTCGCGCCAGCGCTGCAATCAATCCTTGATGGCTGTTGCCGGCGTCGGTAATCGCCGCCATTTCCAAGGCCATACGCTCATAATCATTCCCTGCTTCCAACAGGTCTTCAAAAGCGAGAAGCATCAGGTCCGCACCGATTATTTCCGGGGGGTCATTGCCCAGTGACAGTGAAGCAACACTGTCGCGAAGGTCTTCCGGCGTATTGGCAAGCAATGCCGACAAAGCGCCCCGACCGGGGATGTCGGCAATGACGTTTACTGGCAGCGTTGTGGCACGCACCTTTTCAGAAGCAAGGATACGGTGGAAGGTCTGGCTTAGACTTCGAGACAAATGTGCGTCGGCGCAATGCAACACCTGCAGGCGTCCGTCAAGAATATGCAGTTTTTCGCCGTCGGCCTGTCTCAGTTTTAGGGCATGAATCATCATTGCAGCAGGTACTCCCCATCATGGTCCGGCAACAGGTGGCTGCGGCACGCGACGATTGCCAGATCGCGGGCATACGCATCAAAAAGAGCGGCGTTACTGTCCGGGGTATCGTTCATGCGTTGTGCCATAGTTTCATTGAAGCGCGACAGGCAGGTGGCTTGTCCTCTGAGTACTGCGGGCGTCTCTTCCCGTTCGCTGGCGTCCACGATCTCGGCATGCAGAAAACGGCGGCGTGCATGCTGCAGCAGCCCTTCCAAATAGGGGTATGCAGGAGAAGTTAGATTTCCCGTTACCTGTAACCGTGCCACTTCCCGCTCGGAGTTGCCTTCCAGCAGCCGGTCCAAGTCCCCTTCCGGGTCCCGACCTGTTCCCACGGGACACGCATACTCTTTGAAGAGAATTTCTTCGCAGGCAATGGGCGTTGCCTGTACCGACCTTCCGTCTTCAATATTGACTTCAAGAAAATATCGGCTGCCCTGATCGTTGAAATTGCGTCCCTGCGGTGTTCCGGGATAGTGAATCGCTGTGGGGAAATCCCCTTTCACCTCGGTGGCGTCATGGAAATGGCCGAGCGCCAGATAGGCAAGGCCTTCCTGTGCAATTGCAGCGGCGTCGAAAGGGGCAACGCATTTGCCGTTGGGCGGCTGATGGGATCGCTCCGTGCCGTGGGCGATGGCGATGTGCACACGACCATCTTTCTCTATGGACAGCCTGTTAAACTTCTCGCCGGAATCATCGTCTCCATCACAGCCAATTCCGTGTATGCAAATGTCTTGGGATGGATGAAGGCATTGCCGCCATTCCTGTGAACTAAACAGCGTTACATTTTCCGGCCACAATTCCGTGGCGTAGGGCGAGTTGTCCTTATAGGGATCGCGGTTGCCCGGCGCTATATACACCGGTATCGGCGCGAGATGCTCCAGCGTTTCCATAACAAGTGCGAGGGTTTCATCCTGCACCTGTGCGCTGTCAAAAAGGTCCCCCGCAATTAGCACCATGTCTGCAGGCCAGTCGTTTGCCCGTTGCATTATTTTCTCAAATACACGCCGTTGCGCGGTGCGCAGTTGGCTGCCAATGTGCGCATTCACGCCAAGGTGGGCAAAAGAGGTATCGAGGTGCAGGTCAGCAGTATGTAAGATTCGGATACGTTTCATAGTACAATAATCACCGTTCTGCATAAGCAGGGTCTTCACCTTTCTGTATGAAAGGATATGGCCCAGAGGCTATAGTGTGTCAGATTACGCTGCGAAATCCAAGTTTATGCGCACAGGACAGTCATATTCAAGGCGACGCACAGTGCCGGCCCCTTGTGAAACGGCAACAATAACAGGAATTATTACCATGGAGTCAATGCTGGCGCAACCGGAACACAGCAATCGCTTGGGGGACGCACTGTCCCGTGCGTTCGTGCACGATCCGGCCTGTAGCTATGTTTTTCGTGAACGCGAGCGTCGTTTGGAAAAGATGCGCTGGATTTATGTGCGCTGGCTGCGTGTTTTTATTTCGCACAAAGGGGTTTACACCACGCCAGAATTGTCGGGCGCCGCGCTGTGGCATCGTCCTGAGGCCGGGGTTTCCGTGGGACTTTGGGAGCAGGTGCGCGCTGGGTTCCTGCCCATATTATTCCTGTTGCGACCAACAGAGCAACTGCGCGGACTGGCGACGCACCAGGATGCAGTAGCGCGTATGAAACGGTTTCTCGACGGGCCGCATTGGGTGTTGGATACGCTGGGTGTTGCGCCGGAGTGTCACCGGCAGGGCGTGGCGCGTGCTGTGTTGCAGCCTGCTTTGGAACAGGCCGACGCCGCAGGCATCCCCTGTTTTGTAAACACGCATAATGGGGCCAATGTGGCCTTTTACGAGCGGTTCGGGTTCGCTTGCATCCATGAAAGCCCCATGCCCGGTACGGATATTGTGGTCTATTCTCTTCGCCGTCCTCCTGCGAAGGACTAATCTTCCGGCAGCACTTCCCCTGCGCCTGCCGTGGGGTGGTTTACAACAACAGCGTGGCTGGCAGTATCGGCATGGAGGGGCATTGCGAGGTTTGCACGCCTTGCATAGATTTCCTGTTGCAGTGTTCTCGCCAGGGCATGGCTTACCACATCGGTGTCTTCCTTATCGCAAAGGACGAGTATCGCCCCTGCAATGCCTGCGCCGGTAAGACATGCGCCAAGAGCCCCTGCCTGCATCGCTGTGTCGACAAGCATGTCCAACGCGGGACTGCTTGCCCCGTAGGCGCCGGGCTGTTCCGTGATAAGCGCTTCCTGTTCTGCAAGGGTTTGCATCATTGCGTCATTGATGTTTGTTGAAAAGTGGTCGCCGTCAGGCTTGCGGACGCGGTCGCCGTTATGGCCGACTGTCATCAACTGTCCTGCAAGTTCATAATCCCCTGCCTCTAGGATTTCCGGGAACAAGCGCGCCCGTTCCGATTCGGCAATACCGAAAAGCAAAGGGCCGCGCAACGGTATGGTTTTTGGTTGCAGGTGTTCTTCCAAATCACCAAAATACCGTTTATATTCGCTGACAAGCCCAGGCGGGTGATAGCGCTGTTGCAACGATTCGATATCAATGGACAGTGGGATGCGCTGCAGCAGGCGGTATATCTCGGAAACACCTCCCACGGCATCAGGCGTTATGCGCGATAAGCGGTTCATTGCCGCCGCCGCTTCTTCGGACCAGCCGGATATTCGTAATTCCCGCTGCAGCACCACAAGTGCCATGGAATAGGCGAAGCGGTTCTTTGCATAGTCCAAGCGCTGTTCGCCGCTCAGGGTGCGTCGCGTATGGGAGTTGACCACCAGCAAATCCAGGGATTGTGGAAAAGGAATATACCGGGCGCCTTCCAGGGAGAAGTCCTGGTCAAATACGGCCAGGTGCAGCATCTGTCCAGGACGACCCATCAGGATTGCAGTCTGGTCGCTCATGCCCACACGCGCACCGGCATACCATTCTACATCCTGGGTTGCCTGTATCAGCTGCGTTGTACTTGACTCCAGGGCATTGCATCGTTCATAAGCAAGTAAAGACGCCATAATCAAGGCCGCCGAAGAACTCAATGCCGCACCACGGGGCAGGTCACTGTCTAGCATGATACTGAGACCGCCCAGGTGTGGTTGGCGATGGCCGTGAGCAACGCGCAAGCTGGCGCCGATGCAGTAATTGCTCCAGGCGGTTGCTGGCGTTGCGCTTCGCTTTTTCGGACGACCGCAAACGGAAGGGTTAGCGATGTCCTCCCACCAGGTGTTGTTATGGTTTATACCCCGGCATTCATCCTCAAAGTCAAAGGCTACTTCAGTGAATGCAGGGTTTACATTTGCGAGAACACTTTCTTTGGTTCCCGTAGGTGCGGCGACCAGCAATACCTCCCGCTGATGGGTCATCAGATTCAGGAAGCCGCCATGGGTGTCCACATGCATGCCGCGCAGATTGACGCGCCCAGGCGCACGGAACAGCCGTACCGGAATATTGCCAAAACGATTTCCAAAAGCGTGAAGTACCCGCCGCGCCACTGCGGCACGTTCCTGTAACACGGTGGTGTCCGCGCCATAAATGGCACAAAGCGACGGATGTTGTCCGGGGCTTTCCCAGAATTGCAGCCATTGGGAGACTGTTTTGGACGTCATGGATTAAGACCTTTTATGGACTAGATGGACTGTATGGACCAGATGGACGACTATACCGAAGAAGTTATGTTCCTCTTGTCCAGTTTTTGAAGAGCACATGCCGTGTTTTCTTTCCACAAGGCCTCTATTGTACAGTATAAGAACAGTAAGTTACACAAGGAGATTTTTTATGACTATGCAACATGACCGCAATGTATCCCGAAGGCGTTTTTTTCGTAATGCGCTAAGCCTGCTGGCTGCTCCGGCGGGGGTGAGTGCCCTAAGTGCAACGGCAGCGGCACAACAGCAACCACCAGAAGGCGCCGATCAACTGACCCATTACCAGGAAGCGGAAATCGGCGGCAAAGAACGCGGGCCGGTGATCTGGCTGCGCTGGAATAATAATCCGCTGCTGGCCTATCGCGCACAGTCCGGACAGAAGTTTCCCTATTTCTATCCGCTTATGGGGCCTGTGTCGGGACTTCCGGTAACTACAGAATCCGGGCTGCCCTATCCCCATCATCGTTCGCTTTATTTCGGTTGCGATCATCTGAACAAGGCCAATTTCTGGCAGGGCGGCCTGGAGCATGGGCGTGTTGTTTCGACCGGGCCACATGTCAAAAGAGCGGATGCTACGTCTGCTGTCATTCAGGATGCCTGCGAATGGACTGTGCCAGACCGACCGGTGCAGATGACCGATACACGCACCTATACCGTCACCACAGATTTGCCCCGTCGTTGGATGATAGACGTGGATATTGTGTGGAAGGCAGCTGTGGATGTTGAAGTGATCAAGAACAACCATTCGCTGTTTGCGCTGCGTTGTGCTGCGGATATTTCTGTGTGGGGCGGCGGCACGCTTATCAACAGCAACGGCGATACCGGCGAGGAAAAGACTTTTGGTAAACCGGCTTCGTGGTGCGCCTTTTACGGCAAGCGCGTGCAGGTAAAAAATGAACCGATGGAAGGGATTGCCATTTTTGACCATCCTGAAAATCCCTGGAACCCCTGCCCCTGGTTCACACGCGATTATGGATTTCTTTCGTCCACGCCATTTAATTTTATTGAAAAGCCGTGGCAACTGCCTGCAGGCGACTCCGTAGCGCTGAAGTATCGTGTTGTGGTGTTTGCGGGGGACCCCGAAGAAGCCGAACTTGACGGGTTGCACGCGCAGTGGGTCAACGGATAATCATTCAGCGTACAGGGTAACACAACAAGGGAAATATCATGCCTCATTTTAGCGGACTGGATGTTGCAGTGGTTGTCGTTCATTTCAGCATCATCACCCTGGTCGGTTATCTCATGGGGAAACGCGCCACCACTACGGAACGCTACTTTGTGGGCGGGCGTTCCTATCCCGGGTGGCTTATCGGTATTTCCATGTTCGGCGCGGTCATCAGCTCCATTACCTTTGTCGCCTATCCCGCGGATGCTTTTCGCACCGGTTACCTGCGCTATGTCATCTGCATTACCCTGCCCTTCGCGATCCTGATTGCGTCGCGCTTGTTCATCCCTTTCTTTCGGCGCGGTAAAATCACTTCGGTATTCGAATACCTGGAAAAGCGTTTCGGACCGCGTACACGTGTTTACGGCGCCTGCGTGTTTATTGTCTCCCAATGTTTCCGTATCAGCCTGATCCAGTTTCTGGTGGCGCTGCTTGTGCACAGGATCACGGGCTGGGATGTGATGCTCTGCATTCTGCTGGGCGGCGTGGTTACGGCCTACTACACCATCTCCGGCGGCATTGAGGCTGTTATCTGGACGGATTTCTTTGAGTCCATGTTGCTCATCGGCGGCGGCCTGCTGATACTGGGCGTCATACTGTGGCATCTTCCCGAGGGTTTGGGTCAGGTGATCAGCATTGGTCGGGAAGACGGAAAATTCATGTTGAGCGAAGTCGCCGCAGACGGACGTCTGCAGGCGGTTCCCTGGGGCCTTTCGTTAAGCCGTAAGACCGTCCTGATGCTGCTTATTGTAGGTCTGTTTCAATGGCTGGGCGAATATAGTTACAACCAGGAGATCATCCAGAAATACTGTGCCGCACGGAGTGCCCGGGATGCGCGGCGCGCCATGTGGATCAACTGCGCCATGTGTGTGCCTGCCTGGGGCTATTTCATGTTTCTGGGTACAGCGCTGTACGCCTTCTATCAGGTATTCCCTGAAACGGTGCCTGCAGAAATCCTGGCCGG
>CAZBNU010000003.1:42051-43708 GCA_964493075.1 uncultured Nitrospirales bacterium
GGCGGTTTGCTTGGGCTGTATATGCTGGGGTTTTTCACCACCCGGGGCGACGGACGCGCAGTCGGTGTGGGCATTCTCTTTGCTGTCCTCTTTTCCGCCGTCATCTCCGCATCAGGAATGGGCTGGCTGCCGGGCGGTCTTTCAGAAACCATCCGCGGTTCCTTTGAAGGTTACTACACCGGTATTGTCGGTAATTTTGTCATGTTTACTCTTGGCTATTTCATGGCACGCCTGCTTCCCCGCCGCGATCAGGATTTGACCAACCTCACCGTCTGGACGCAGGACAACGTGCCGTTGGATTGAATACGGCACGTTATTTTTCTAGGGTTCGCAGAAACAGAAGCAACGTACAATTCCGACAGGAAGGGTTACGGGAACACCAGTCCTGGTGTATCTGCATAAGCCCTTGTTGCTGGCCAAAGGTCATGCGGAAGGGCTTTTCCCCCGCAAACAACCACTGTCGCATTGCGCGATGAACACGGTTTTCGGGTTCGCCGGGCAGGACGTTGTAAAAATCGTAGAGGTGGTCTTCCAACAGGGTAGAGTTCTGTTCCCGCGCCCAGGCGAGAGCCGACGGTACCAGCACGTTTCCAATGATGGTGTGAATCCGGCCCTTTCCCAACGGAGCGGACGGGCGCGGCATGGGTTCTCCCTGCCAACTGCAGTGGTTTGCCCAGAATCCGACGGCGCTGCCAAAATACGCTTCAATCGCCCGCCTTCGTTCCATGGGTGACATGGGAGTTCGCCACATCATTTCAAGTTTCTTTTGCAAACCGTAGTCCGCCGTGCGCGTCAGAAAACGCGCTGCTCCTGCGAGCCGGCGTTCCGGACTGTTGGCAGGTCGGGTATTTTGGCTGCGCCAGTTTAGGTTCAGCGTTCCCAGCCCCGGCAGATGTTCCTGCAGGGCTTCGGCGCACCGCGTATAGTAGAGGGGTGGTTCTGTTTCATGCGGCCATTCTTCCGGCAGCAACCCTGCAATACGCAGCAGCGCTACCTCCAACAAGTCTGGCATCTGCTGCGCCAGTTGACGGGCACGATCATAGGGCAGCGCCCGCGCAATTTCCTGAAAGTGTTCTTTGTATGCGCTGTAGCCGCAGGCTATCATGAACGCTTCGTACACGGCCTGGTCAGCGCCAACGCTGCGCATGCGTTCCCTTATGCGTCGCTGCTTTTCGAGCATGCGCCATTCTCCTGCCAACGACAGAAACTGCTGGAATACTTTCGGGTCATTCTGCACAATGCCCGAAGCACAGGCGCCGCAACGTTCCGAAATGCCATCGGCAAGACGCCTGCCGTAAAAGGAATCACCACCGGGCCACACCAGCGTGGCGATGGCGCGTCCATCTTGAGTGACTGCGCGGGACGTATTTTCACAGGGAGCATTGCTTACCACATGAAGGACAACATTGTTGTAGGCAGGGTCCCGATCATGCCGATGGGCATACCAGTCGTTTAACCTGTGATGAATTTCCACATCTCCTGTAAAAATCTCTCCATTAAAATCAATTTGGGCATTGCTGAAATCAGGCCCGCCGGACTTGTTCAGCCAGCCCGGCGAAAGAATACGCAGGCGATGGCCTTCCTCAGAAGCGAGAGCTTCCGGAAAAATGGCCTGTTGCCACAACCGCTGCAATTCTGCCTCGGGCATTTCAGAAGG
>CAZBNU010000003.1:43808-48817 GCA_964493075.1 uncultured Nitrospirales bacterium
ATTATTTCATTGCGCTATAGCAGGTAAGATATATACAATAGAAGCCTGATGCAAGCTGGGCGATCAACGAGAGGAGTTTTTTTGTCATGAAATATGTGCAGCTGGGAACAACGGGGCTTGAAATTTCAGCGGTATGCTTGGGCACCATGACTTTTGGCAACGAGTCCGATGAGTCCGTTTCTCGTGCTCTCATGAATGACGCTTTCGATCGGGGCATCAATTTTTTTGACTGTGCCCATAATTACAATAAAGGGGTGACGGAAGAAATTGTCGGGCGTTGGATGGGCGCCCATCGCGATGAATTGATAGTGACCACCAAGGTATTCTTTCCCTTTGGCGGCGGCAGAAACGATCAGGGCTTGTCCCGACGCAACATTATTGCTTCCGTGGAGCGTTCCCTGAAACGGTTGCAGACGGACCGCATCGAAATCCTGTATCTGCATCACTGGGACGAACATGTCGCGTTGGAAGAGTCACTGCGTGCCGTAAACACCCTTGTGGAACAGGGCAAGGTCCTGTACCTGGGCATTTCCAACTTCGCGGCGTGGCAGGTCGCCACGGCCATAGGTATTACCCGGTTGCAGCATCTTGCGCCGCTGATCTGCATCCAGCCCATGTACAGTCTGGTGAAACGTCAGGCGGAGGTGGAACTGCTGCCCCTTGCAGCGCACGAAAATCTGGCTGTATTTCCCTACAATGCCATTGCCGCCGGGCTGCTTACCGGCAAGTATATGCGTGGTGAAAGCGGTCGTCTGCACGAAACCGAAATGTACCGGCAGCGGTATGATAACCCGGCCTATGTGGAAGTAACGGAGCGATTTGTGGCCTATGCCCGGGAACGGCAGGTGTCGCCGGCAGCGCTCGCCGTGGCGTGGGTCATGTCCCATCCGGCTGTAACAGCGCCCATTATCGGCGCACGCAACCTTGAACAGTTCCGGGATACGCTGCAATGCCTGGATATGGAACTAAGTGATGGAGAACGGGCCGCCATAACGGCGTTGTCCATAGATCCCCCTTCCGCCACGGACCGGGAGTCCATGGAGGCCATGAAAAAACGCGGCTGGTAATGGTATCCGGCAGCAAACATAGGGACAAAGAATACCTTGGGTGAATTCAGAACTACCGTAAAAACACTGACCGCGAATATTGAGACGGTCGTACTGGACAAGTCGCAGGTGATACGGACAGCGTTGGCTGCGGTGCTGGCCGGAGGGCATGTATTGATGGAAGACGTGCCGGGCGTTGCCAAAACCATGCTGGCGCGGGCCCTTTCTTTATCCAGCGGCTGCACTTATAACCGTATCCAGTGTACGCCGGACCTGCTGCCCTCGGACATCACCGGCGTATCCATCTACAACCCGAAAACCCAGGAATTCAACTTCCGGCCGGGGCCGGTATTCGCCCAGATTCTGGTGGCGGACGAAATCAACCGTGCCACGCCGCGTACCCAGGCGGCGCTGCTGGAAGCCATGGCGGAAGGGCAGGTATCCATAGACGGACGCACCTACAAACTTGATCAACCATTTATTGTTTTCGCCACGCAGAATCCCGTGGAACATGAAGGCACCTTTCCCCTGCCTGAAGCGCAGTTGGATCGCTTTATGATGCGCCTTTCCGTGGGCTATCCCAGCATGATGGCGGAAGCTTCTTTGCTTGAAAAAACGCGCGTGTCTCACCCCATTGACAAAGTATCCCAAGTTACCGACGCCAAAACGCTGATAAAGATGCAGGCCTCCGTGAAAGAAATTTTCGTGCATGAAAAGGTGCGTGAATACTTGTTGCGTATCGTCAGCCGCACCCGTGACTCGGTGCATTTGACCCTGGGCGCAAGCCCACGCGCCTCCATGATGCTGTTCCGTGCAGCCCAGGCCTATGCTGCGGTGGCGGGCCGCTCCTACGTGCTTCCAGACGACATCAAGATATTGGCGCGGCCTGTGTTGGAACACCGTCTGGCGTTGAATCCGGAAAGTCGTTTGCGCCGCGTTACCACCGAAGCGGTACTGAATGATATTCTCAAGGAAACGGCTGTTCCCTCTGGTACCTATACACGCCCCGATGAACGCTAAAAGTGTTGGCAGAAATCGGGTGATTCATGATACACTAGGGCAGACAATGTCATAAATACAGGTTTGTGGCTATAGTGTGGCGTAGAACGGAATAAAGAACCATGGGACTTTTAAGCAAACTGGGTTTACAGCGGTTTTCCCGCACACAAAACAAAGAAATTGAGGAACTCAAGGAAGGGTCGCATGAAGACCACGAGTTTGAGCTTTCAAATGTGGGCGCGTACAAGATTCTTGCGCCCATAGGTAGCGGCGGTATGGGCACGGTGTACAAGGCTATGGATCCCGCCAAAGACGTCACCATTGCCATTAAGGTGCTGGACCGACGCTACGACTTGGATAAAAAGCGCCGTAAACAGGATTATCTGGGCCGCGAAATCAAGATTGCCGCCTCTCTGGACCACCCGACCATTGTCAAAATGGGCAAGGAAATTGTCATCCAGGAGGATAACGAAGGCAATCTGCGCCGTTGTCTGCTTATGGAGTATATTGACGGTTTTAACCTTTCCCATTACATCAAGAACGAAAACTTAACGTTGAAAGAAAAGCTTAACATGATTATCCGGCTTGCAGAAGGTCTGGATTTTTTGCATCAGAACGGCGTGGTGCATCGCGATATCAAGCCCGCCAACTTTTTGTTTTCCCGGGATGGTTCAAAGGCGAAAATCTGCGACTTTGGCTTGTCCAAATCCAATGCGAGCTGGCGCATGCGTTTTATGAAAGAGGCGGGCGGCACACGGGCGTACATGTCTCCAGAACAGTTGAATAAACAGAGTCTGGATTCCCGTTCCGATATCTTTTCCTTCGGCATTACCATGTTTGAATTTTTTACGGGCAAACATCCTTGCACCGGCGAAAGCCCCAAGGAAATATCACGGCAACTTCGTTCCAGTCGCTACAAATTTCCACGGCCTTCTTCCATTAACCCGGAGATTCCGGATAAACTGGACCGCATTATTTTGAAAGCACTGCGCCGCGATATTGACAGGCGCTATCAGTCTTGCACTGAATTGCTTCTCGATTTGACACGCCTGCTTTCTGCTACCACAAGGATTTAATCATGAGTAAACGCTATTTCGCAAAAAAATCAAGGTGGGAGCCGAAACTATTCCTGTTGATGGGGATCATTGCGGGCGTTTTTGTCTTAGTACTCGGTGTTCCCTATCTGTGGTCTCAAGGGAGGAATGCAGTAGAAAGCACAACGGTTGTTTCAGACCTTAACGCTGTAGACGCCCTTGAAAAGGCCTATGCATTGGTGGCTGAGGGCGCGATTGAAGAAGCAGAACAGCATATTGCGCCATTGCTGACCGGCAACGATCCGGTAGTTACGCCCCGCGCGATTATCTTACAGGCAGACATCGAGCATCATCACGGCGCAGCAGATGTTGCCCTACAGTTGCTTTCGGAAGCCGTGGAAAAATTCCGATCAAGCCGCGAATATCCCTATTTAGAAGAACGAAGAGCCCGGCAACTTGAGGAAATGAACCAATTTGATGAGGCTCGCATCATTTACGAGGCATTACGCGACAATGCGCCGCCGGAAATTCGTTCCATGGGTTATCTGGGACTTGGGCGTCTGGCGGAGCGGGGCAGTGACCTTGTGGCTGCACGGGATTTGTACCGCCGTGCCGTCGAAGATGCCCCCTGGGCTTCCCCGGTATGGGAAGAAGCCGTGGAACTGATGGGACGGGTTAATGTGGCCCTGATATTTTCGCCCATGGAAACGCCTGAAAGCCGCTATCATACGGTTGAAAGCGGCGACAACCTTATCAGTATCGGTATGAAACTGAATACGACTCAGGGCCTGCTGACCACCGCCAACAATATTGATGAAACAACCACCCTGCGTGTTGGACAGCGGCTCAAATACACGCCGAAAGATTTCTTTATCATCATAGAACGCAGTACTTGCAGTCTGTATCTGTTTGATAATCGTGGTTTGTTCAAGCGTTACAAAACAGGGCTTGGCAAACCGGGCCATGAAACAACCCTTGGGAAATACACCATAGGCAACAAGCAGCAGGATCCCGTGTGGCACAAACCTGGCGCAGGTCCGATACCTGCGGGTGATCCAGAAAATGAACTGGGTACACGTTGGATGCCCCTCGTGCCCGCCGAAGAAGGGTTGCCGAAAGACCTCGGTATACATGGCACCATTGCGCCTGATACCATCGGGACCTTTGCCTCCAAAGGCTGCGCACGCATGTTGAACAGCGAGGTGGAAGAACTGTATGACCTGGTAGTTCGTGCCACGCCCGTGGAGATTGTTGAAACCATCCACGACCATGTGAACGATCCGGCGCCAGCGGAGGAAGTGGCAGTGGATGCTGCTAGCGCGGCGCCTGAACAGTCCCAGCAATAGTGGCGTTGTCTGCAGGGGGTTGAACAAGACCAAAAAGGACCTGTCATGAAACGGATTCTGGTTACTGGTGGGGCAGGTTTTATCGGTTCCGCCTTCGTGCGCTGTCAGCTGCGTCAGTACCCCGATACGCATGTTGTTGTGTTGGACAAACTCACGTATTCCGGGAATCTGGATAACCTGAAAGAGGCTGATTCTGCGCGCTACACGTTTGTCCGCGGCGACATTGCTGATCCGGCTTGCGTTTCGGTGGCCATGTCCGGTTGCGATGCCGTGGTAAACTTTGCGGCGGAAAGCCATGTAGACCGAAGCCTTGAAGGGGCTGCCGATTTTATCAACACCAACGTGGCAGGCGTGAATGTCTTGCTTGAAGAAGCGCTGAAGCAGGGACTGCAGCGGGTGTTGCTGGTGTCCACCGATGAGGTATATGGCAGTATCGCCACAGGTGCGTTTAAGGAAGACGCCCCGGTAAACCCGCGCAATCCCTACGCCGCCAGCAAAGCGGCAGGGGAACTGTTCGGCATGGCGTTTCATGCTTCCCACCAACTGCCTGTACTGATAACCCGCGGATCGAATACCTACGGCCC
>CAZBNU010000003.1:48917-51204 GCA_964493075.1 uncultured Nitrospirales bacterium
GACGATAAAAAGCGCAGGATAGGCGATTTCCGTGTTTATTCTCTTGAACAGGATTTATACACACTACGCCCCTATAAGGGCGACTTCCACATGCACAGCCACCGTTCCGATGGCGTGGAATCGCCCGCCTATGTGGCGGGAGTCTGCCGCCGCGTGGGATTGGATTTTATGAGCCTTTCTGACCATCGCTGGTATGATGGATCCAAAGAGGCGCAGCGGGCTTATGAGGGGCTGCCTACTGATCTCCTGATATGCCCCGGCGAGGAAGTGCATACTCCGGACAACCCGATACACATTTTGAGTTTTGGTGCGGATTCGGGCATTACGGAATTCTACCGGGAAGATGAAACGGCCTATCGTGAGGAGGTGAAAGCCCTTATGGAATCCCTGCCACCGACGCCCGACGGCGTGAATCGCTTTCATTATGCGGCATGCGTTTGGGCGGCGAAACAAATACGTGACCGTAACGGTATGGCCATGCTATGCCATCCCTATTGGGTGACAGGATTCCGTCACAATGTGGAAGAACCGCTCTTAAGTTATTTTTTTGAGACGGAAGTCTTCGATTCCCTGGAGTTGATCAGCGGCTTCGGCTGGGAATCACTGCATACCTATGATGTGAATGCTTTACAGGTGGCGCGCTATCAGGAAGAGCGGGCGAAAGGCAGACACATTGCCGTCTGCGGTATCAGCGATACCCACGGCCACGAAAAGAGCGACGCCTTTGGCCGTTATTTTACGGTCTGTTTTGCGCCTTCACGGGGCCTGCGTGATCTCATCGCCGCCATTAATGAGTTGCGTTCTGTGGCCGTCGAATCTCCGGCAGGCACGCTGCCTCGTGCCTATGGCCCGTATCGGCTGGTGAAATATACCCAGTTTCTGCTACGTGAAGTATTGCCGCAGCATGACGAACTTTGTTTTGAAGAAGGTCGCCTGATGCTGCAGTATGCTGCTGGCGACGCCTCGGCAACGGCTCGCCTGAAACAACTGCAGGGACAGACCGCCCGGTTATACGACAAATACTGGGCGCCGATTGCGGGTGAATAACTGTGGTGAAAACCGAAACAGCAGATGCAATAAAAAAGATACTTCCTGAAGTGACGGCGTTGCGTCACGAACTACACCGTTACCCGGAAACCCGTTTTGAGGAACACTGGACTTCCGATCGGATTGCCTACGAACTCGCCCAATGCGGCATTGAGGTTCACCGCGGCTTTGGCGGTGGCACAGGATTGGTAGCGGATATTCCAGGCAACACCAATCGGACAATTGCCCTGCGTGCAGACATGGACGGTCTGGAAATTCAGGAGCAAACCGGGCTGTCCTATGCCTCGGAGAATCCCGGATGCATGCACGCCTGCGGCCATGACGGGCACATGGCCATGCTGTGCGGTGCAGCAAAAGTTTTGGCGCAGCAAACGGACCTGGCGTGTACGGTACGCCTGATTTTTCAGCCCGGTGAAGAACTGGGCATGGGCGGTCAACTCATGGCGGACGAGGGTGTGCTGGACGGGGTGGAAGCAGTATTCGGCATGCACGGCTGGCCGTCAATTCCGCTGGGGAAGGTCGGCATTAAGCCGGGCATCGCCATGGCGGGGGCGGACTGGTTCTGCATTACCATTGAGGGACAGGGGTGTCATGGCGCCGACCCTGCTGCTGGCGTTGATCCCATCCGCGCTGCCGCGCATATTGTCATTGCGTTGTTGAATAGTGTGGAGCGGCTGTCCCTGGACGAACCTGCCGTGGTGTCCGTAGGCAGTATCCACGGCGGGACTGCAAGTAACGTCATTCCTGAAACCGTGGAAATCAGCGGTTCCTGTCGTACCCTCTCCCAGGATGCCCGGGAAACAGTATGTGCAGCCATCGAACGAATTGTGGCGGAAACGGCGGAAGCATTTCAGGCAGCGATAACGGTGGTATTCGATGACAATGTTTATATACCGCTGCACAACGATCCCGCCGCGTGCTCCCTTGCCCAACAGGCCATTGACGAACAACTCGGCGCTGGCGCTGCCTTGCTGCTGGACAAGCCTTCCCTTGCCTCTGAGGATTTTGCCTACTACCTGCAACAGGTTCCCGGCGCTTTTTTGTGGCTGGGAACTCAATCGGGTATCGGTAACCCGACAACGCTACACAATCCTCGCTTCGATTTCAATGACGCGGCCCTCGCAACCGGCATTGAGGTTTGGCTGAGTTTGGTGTCGCATTTTTCGAAAAACGAAGTCTCCTGATGGGAACTATGGGAAGAATGGGAATTAGGGGACGAATACACTTCTGATTGTGTATT
>CAZBNU010000004.1:0-29987 GCA_964493075.1 uncultured Nitrospirales bacterium
TGATGTTGATGTTGTGGCCCTTTCCGACCCAGACGAAGGAGGACGCAATAAGTTTGGCGCGGAATCAAAAGCGCAGCGCCTCTACGCAGACTACCGGGAAATGCTTGAAAAAGAACGACCAGACATTGTGACATTGGGTCCCCGCTGGACAGTAAACCACAGGGAGTATCTGCTCGCTTGTGCTGCAGTTGGCGCGCACGGGATTCTTGAAAAACCTTTAACGCCGGACCTCGCGCAGGCAGATGAGGTGGCGGCTGCAATGGATGCCAAAGGACTGTGCTGGGCTATTGCTTTCAACTTCAGAGCTTCCCCCGAAATTGCCCATGCCAAACGCCTTATTTTTGAGGAAGGATTGATCGGCGAAATTCTTGAAGTGCGTAGTCGTGGGAAAGAAGACCACAGGTCGGGCGGCGAAGACCTGATCGTTCTCGGCATACATCTGTTTGATCTCATGCGTTATCTGCTGGGTGATCCCCAGTGGTGCATGGCACACATCAGCACAGGCGGAAAGTCGGCAACTCTGGAAGATGTTTACGAGGCCACGGAACCGCTTGGCCCGATTCTAGGCGACACCGTACATGCCACATGGGGCTTTGAACGTGGCATCACCGGACAATTTGCTTCGGTAAAAAATACAGACATCAATCCCAGACGCTGGGGACTGGATATACTGGGAACGGCTGGGGTGGCCACCATTCGCATGGACGCCAAACCCCAGGTATTTTATGGGGAAACACGCGACTGGGCAACAGGGGATATTCAGTGGAAACCCTTGCCGGACATGCCTGCAATTGAAAAACGTGAACCGGCGCAAGTCGCCCACTATGCACCCATCATAGACGACCTTATCGCCGCGATTGAGGAAAAGCGCCGACCACTAGTGAGCCTGCAGGACGGACTGGCTGCAACAGAAATGATACAGTCCGTTTTTGAATCACATATACACCAGCGACGCCTTATGTTTCCGTTGGAAAACCGAGAGCACCCACTGCATAAGAAAACCGACTTATAACGGGCTAGAAGGTATCACGGCAAACGTTTCGTGGTTAGAAAACACAACGTCATTCTGGCCAAATTCCGCTAAATACTTCGGTGGCGGGTCCTTCCTGATAGACAGCGTTATCTTCTGCCCATTCAATCAGCAATTTTCCGTGAACCAATTGAACGTGAACACGCCTGTCCACCCGTTCCGTAAGCATGGATGCCAGTGCAGCGCCACAGGAACCACTTCCGCTCGCCATTGTGATGCCGCTGCCCCGTTCCCAGATACGCATGACGATATTCTGTCGGTCAATGACATTTACGAACTCTACATTTGTTCGTGCAGGAAATGCCGGATGGGATTCAACTTTCGGGCCTAAATCCGTCAGGTCAACTGATGTCGCATCCTCCACAAATATAACAGCGTGGGGATTACCAATGTTAGCGCAGGTTATATGCACTTCACGTCCGTCCTGCAATTGCAGCGCTTCTTCAATCACCGGCCCCGCAGGCCCTAACATAGGAATATCGGCACGGTCGAACCGCGGCGCTCCCATGTTGGAACGCACTGACACCACTTTGCCGTCTTCCACGCTCAACTTGACCCGGTTCGGTCCCGCCTTTGTTTCAATAACAAACTCGGTCTGGTCAATCATATTCCGCTCATACACGTACTTCGCAAAACACCGTATACCGTTGCCACAGGTTTCCGCCTCGCTGCCATCCGCATTAAAAATGCGCATGCAGAAAGGATGTTCATCACCGGGCATCACCAGAATAATGCCATCAGAACCGGCGCCAAGATGCCGGTGGCTCATCGCCCTGGAAAGTGCCGCTGGATTTTCGACAGAAAATTTCTCCGTATCAATAAAGAAGTAATCGTTGCCTAGTCCGTGTAACTTTGTAAATTCGATTCCCACTATATTTCTTCCTTATCCAATTTATCCGATGCCCTTTGAATGGCATCTTCAACCAGTAATGCTATCAAGTCGTTATAGGATATGCCCGCCACTGCCGCCGCCTGCGGGAATAGAGAGGTGGCTGTGAGACCTGGAACAGTGTTGACCTCAAGCCAGACTGGACCACTGTCGTCAATGATAAAATCGCTTCGGCTCCACCCTTTGCAACCCAACGCCTTGTGAGCCGCCAGCGCAGCATCCTGCACACTTTTTGCCAGATGTTCCCCAATGCGGGCTGGCGTGATCTCCTGACATGCACCCGGCGTGTACTTCGAGTAATAGTCAAAGAACTTGGAAGTATCGGGCCGTATTTCTGTAACAGGCAGCGCCCGTGCCTCTTCCTGCGTTTTCAGATCAAGAACAGCGCAAGTCACTTCCAGGCCCTTCACATACTGCTCCACCATTACAACATTTTCTATCGGCATAATTTCATCCATATCACGAATGAACTCATGTTCGTTTTTCGGAATGGCCATGCCACAACTGGATCCCTGACTGGGCGCTTTAATAACTGCGGGTAAACCGATTTCGTCTTCAACGCGATTAATCACCGCTTTGTGATGTGTTGTCCACGCATCATGTTCAAGAACGAAGTGAAGCGCTGTATTAATTCCTGCCGCTTTGACCACATCTTTCGAACGAATCTTATCCAAGGAAAGGGCGCTTGCTGCACAACCACTCCCGGTATAGGGCAGATTAAGACAATCCAACAGTCCCTGGATACGTCCATCCTCACCGTTCGGACCGTGAAGCGCTATGAACACACAAGCAGGGGACACAGCCAGAAGTTGTTCAATAGCCATACCGATGGAAACAGGATTTCCCTGCGAAAATTGCCAGGCACCATCCTTGCGTAAAAGTATTTCTACAGGATCGTATCCCAACTCTGTCAAAGCCCCGATCACCCCCTGACCCGACCGAAGCGATACCTCGTGCTCCAGACTTGCCCCGCCCATCAAAACCGCAATCTTCTTTTTACTGTTGGCCATCGAATTCTTTCTTTCCTTGGAAGGTGGTAAGTGGTTTGTTGCTGTGGAGTAAGGCTATTCCCCATCCTGTATGGATGGGAAATTGACCCGAAGTTACGCCTATATAGTGAATCTTTTCAGACATTGTTGTCAAACTCGCAGTTGTGTATAATGTAAGTATGGCTGTAATGCGACCTGTTTTCTGAAACCGTTATAAAAGCAAGAAGGAATGACTACCGTGTTATGGGGTTCCAAAAAATCTGATACGACCAAAACAACGCCACCAGCGCCTGCCCAGCAGACGGATGCACCCGCACAAAACAGAAGGCCCACAACATCCACTGCGACCGGCCTGCTCAAGCGTCCAACCGACATGCCCCAGAAAACAGTCCCCCGCGATGAACTGCCCCGCTTTCTGGTTTCCGAGGGTCACATTTCTGAAGAACAAGTTCGCTATGCACTTAAGGTACAGCAGGAAACAGGTGTATTTTTTGGGGAGGTTCTCGCCAAAGAGGGGGTACTAGGAAACCAGTCTCTGGTCAGTTATCTTGCAAAGAATTGTAAAATTCCGCATATCGGTTTACTGGATTACCTTATTGATAAATCTCTGCTTGCACTGATACCGGAGGAAATATGTTGGAAGTATCACTTGCTGCCTGTGGATAAAATGGGGCGTAATCTGACTATTGCGATGGTCAATCCTCTGAATAATGCCGCACTGGAGGCAGTGCAGAAAATCTGTCCCGACCTCCGCATAAAGCCAATTCTTTGCAGCCATGACCATTTTGAGACGGTTGCAAAAAAGATTTTTGGGAATGAAGGCGAGGAACATGACGATTCTAGCTGGGCAGATGTTCCTTGCGCCGAAGATGCAGGTGTTCCCGAAACAGCAGAAACAGTGGCTACAACGACATCTACTTCAGTAGAAGAAGCCGATACTTCAGCATCACCCGCCGTCACCGATCCCGAAGTCGTTGCAAATGAAGAGGCCACCCAGACGGAGTTTTCTGCACCGGATATACAGCAATCCAAACAGAAGGAATCCGGGGATACTGTTGCACGAAACAGCAATAAACTGTTGGAAAGTGTATTTGGGGCGGTTTCAGCTCATGACCTGACAGCAAAGGAAGACAATGCTTCAAAAGTGGAGAAGGAACTTACTCCTCCAGAAATGAGTACACTCGAATCGGTGATGCATACCTATACGAATGCAATGGTCAACAGTATGCACGATACCTACGAATTGCTCGCACGAAAAATCAGTTTCTTCAACGGTGTCAGCCCAGAAGACGTGGCAAAAATATTTGCTCAAGGCAATGTCGCCGAGTACGATCCCGCCGAAATGCTTTTTGACAAGGGAGACCATGGCGATACCATGTTTGTCATTTTGAACGGACGTGTAAAAATTCGGGACGGCGCAAAACAAATTGCCATATTGCAGGCGGGTGACATTTTCGGAGAGATGGCCCTTGTAAGCGATGCTCCACGAAGCGCCACCGCAGTAACGATGACGCAATCCGATCTGCTGGCGCTCAGTTTTGAAGATATCTTACATAAAATACCATCGCAGGTGGCCGCGCAGCTACTCGTCAACATCATCATTACCCTGGCAGACCGTTTACGATCAGCAAATCAGAACTGATTTTTCAATTGATTGCCAATCTTTTTTTGCAACATGGTATATCGACATCTTCAGGAACATTCCCATGTCCATGATCAGAAAATGGAAGAAAACATATTACATGCCAGGCGTTGATTCACGCTGGTGGGTTGATATGACCAAGCGACTAATTTGCCGCCGCGTACCCTCCTTTCCCAGGATGGTGCAGATTCAAACCCGAACTGGCTGCAACGCCGCCTGTGTGTTCTGTCCGCATCCTGATACCTACGATAAATTACCCAAAGGACAAATGTCCGATTCGCTCTTTCATAAAATTGTTGATGAAATTGCAGAGCACAATGTGACCCAACGCATCAGCCCTTATCTCATGAATGAGCCTTTTTTCGACAAAACAATTCTGGATAAAGCACGTTATATAAAGAAAAACGTTCCCAAGGCACGTATTGTGATCACCACCAATGGCGGTCTGCTCTCAAAGTCAGTTGTGGCGGATCTGGTAAAAAACAATCCCTTGCGCGCTCTGTATATTTCCATACAGGGATTGGAAAAAGAATCTTATGAGGAGACCATGCGAGGAGCACTGGTTTTCGAAAAAACAAAAGAAAATGTGGAACACCTGATTGATATGCGAAATCAGTATGCCCCTGATCTGAAAATCGTTGTGACCATGGTCAAGACCAATCGTATTGACGCAGAAGCCGCAGTAAAATATTGGAAATCGCGCGGCATAGATTCAAAATACACGATGCTTGAAAACCGCGGCGGCAATACAGAAGCCTTCGACAGGCTCAATGCCGGAGATAAACGCGTCTTTCTGGATTGTGTACGTCTCCTAAAAAATGCCTATATCCTCTTCAATGGCGATATGGTGCTGTGTTGCACGGATTATTACAAAACCATGGTGCTGGGCAATATCACAGATTCAAGCATCGCTGCAGTATGGAATTCGGAAAAGGCGCTAAAAATCCGACGAGATTTCCTTCGCGGTGATTTAAGCGAAATCCCATTATGCGCTGAATGTTTTGTGTCCACCATCAAATAATGGCTTAAACTGCGGGGTTTGGAGAAAAAAAACGATGGTATATGTTTGACATTGCCATCATGTTTACATTACGATAACAGACTGTAGTTATTGTTAGAGAATTGTTTGTTGTAGCGTTTACCTGTCGGTAGGTAAATAAACTTAGTTACTAATATGAGGGTAAGGTCATGGCTGAAGACACACAGGCAAAAGATGTCGCAATGGAGATGGCGGAAGACGCACGTGATACCACGTGGGAATACAGAAGTTTCACCGCTGAAATGTTCAAAGGCAAATTCGGATGGGATTTGCTGCACCCGTTCCCCGTACAACCGGAAGAAGACAAGAAGATTGGTGACGAATTACTGGTCAAAGTTAAGGATGTCCTTGAAAATCACATTGATCCCTACGTTATCGATCGCGATGGTGAGTATCCCCGCGAGGCTCTTGATGCGCTTGCGGAATTAGGCCTTTTCGGTATGAAAATCCCGAAGGAGTATGGTGGTCTGGGCTTGTCCGTATCCAACTATGCCCGGGTACTTGGTCTTGTCGGCAGTTACTGCGGCAGCACCGTCACGTATCTATCCGCCCACCAGAGTATTGGCGTACCCGAACCCTTGAAAAGTTTTGGTACAGAAGAACAGAAAAAGAAGTTCCTGCCCCGTCTTGCAAAGGGTGAAATTTCTGCATTCGCATTGACGGAACCCGATGTGGGTAGTGATCCGGCTAAAATGATCACCTGGGCTGAACCGTCAGAAGACGGTAGCCACTATATTCTCAATGGCGATAAACTCTGGTGCACCAATGGCTGGGATGAACGGACATCGCTCGTCGTTGTAATGGCCCGCACCCCTGATAAGATGTCCAAGAGTGGAAAGCCTATCCCGCAAATTTCGGCATTCGTAGTAGAAACAAACTCCCCTGGCGTTGAGCGGGTTCGTCGTTGTCAGTTTATGGGTCTGCGCGGTATTGCCAATGGAGCACTGACCTTTAAAGACGTTAAGGTGCCAGCAGAAAACCTTATTGGTAAGCCTGGCATGGGACTTAAGATCGCTCTGAATACACTCAACACGGGACGTCTCGGACTGCCTGCAGCCGGTATCGGATCGTTAAAGATGTTTATCAAAGAACTAGAAGAGTGGACCACAAAACGTGTGCAATGGGGTCAGTCAGTTGGTAAACACCAGTCTATTTCCAGGAAGATCGCCATATACACGGCACATCTTTTCGCCATGCAGAGCATGGTCTCTCTTACCTGCGCATTTGCAGACAAGAAAGATGCGGATATACGCCTTGAGGCAGCGGCAGCAAAGTATTTCTGCTCCGAGTATGTATGGAAATGCCTGGACGACTACATTCAGATTCGTGGCGGTCGTGGTTACGAAAATCCTCTTTCTCTTTACGAACGCGGCGAGAAACCCTCTGCTGCAGAAATCACCTTGCGCGATATGCGCATTGGACGTATCTTTGAAGGCTCTTCCGAAGTCATGCATTTGATCATGGCCCGTGAAGCCCTTGATATGCACTTCAGCCTGGCCATGCCGCTCATGAAACCCAAGAAAGGCGTAAAGGTCAACAAGGTTGCTCTTTTGGCAAAAATCATTATGTTCTATGCCAAGTGGTATCCGAGCACCTATATGCCAGCATCTGTATCGTTCAACGTTTCCAAACTTAACGGCACTAATCAGGCTCACCTGTCGTTTGTGGCAAAAACCTGCAAGAAACTTGCGCGCACCATTTTCCACACCATGGGTAAATACCAACTCGCCTTGGAATATGAGCAAGTCATTCTCGGAAATTACGTTGATATCGGTACTGACCTTTTCGTCATGGCATCCACGTTGTCTTATGCGGAAAGCATGTTAAAACAAAATCCCGAAGATCAGACGCCACAGGACTTGGCGGACTTGTTCTGTGCAGAAGCACGGCGACGGATTTCGATGAACTTCAAGATGGCGAAAGAAGGCAAGCACAACAAGAAATACAATAAGGTCGCGAACCTGCTTATGGATGGCAAACTGGAATGGCTTGCCATGGATGCGATGACCGATGTTCCTCCGAAATATCGCGACTATGCAAAGAACGACTATGAACACCCTGAAACCAAACTGACCAAAGAGATGAAGAAGTAAAACTAAAAGTAGCACCAAAAAACGCTGGTTGCGGGAAACAAGCAATTGTCTCCCGCAACTTTTTGTTTAAAATGTGGGGGAGAGAATAAAGATAAACGGCCTCACTCGAAAGTAATGGTCATTTCGCGCTTCACACAACGGGTAACCGCCATTTTGCGGCCGTTTACAATACTCTCATCAACCCGGTCGCTAAACTCTGCCATGGAACCGTAGTAATCAACTGCCAGTCGGGCAAGCGTTTCGGAGAAAAACAATGATTCCACTCCATAAACCCCGGGGATACCCTCAATAAGTTTTACAAGGTGTGAGAGAGTATCGGCGTTAACTGGATTCCTTATCTCAATAAGTGCCCGCTCTTCATCTTCCAGAGAAAGCATCGCAAGCACCACAGAAACAATCAAATCGGATGTCAGTTTGCTGGCCGCATCCTGTACCGCTTGTTTGCCTCCTTCATCAGGATCCACACTCTGCACAACAGCCTGTGAAGAAATCACATCCATCATCTTGCCGTCGTGACCTGAAAACACTTTCAAAGTGGCATCGGCTTTATTGCGCAGCATGTTGGAATCTTCCAATAGCGTATCATGAACAACAGAAACGGATCCGACAACCACCACATCCTCCTGATTGGCCCGCGCAAACGCCGCACCTTTGCTCACATCCCCGTTAATCGTCTCAATGAGACTGATAATGTCAAAGTGTGTAATCAGACTGCTTACGCCATTGACAGAAAACTCAAAGTCCTTTACACGATCACGCAAAACCGTTTCGGCTACATCAAAAGTGGGACCGTTTGTTCGCGATTCCACACCGATATACTCAGCAATCAACAACAAAATAGTGGGCTTGCGTGGCAGACGGGGCAACATAATGGTAGCCACATCATGGCGCAGTGGCTGCTCCAGAATGCAAGCGTCTATCTCCACTTCTGTTGTCTGCCCAATAACATCCGCCCGCAGCACTTCATATTTTTTTACATATTTGGAAGCCTGGCGAAGCATACCGCGAAAAGGAGACATATCCTCAGAATTAGTCATTGATCGCAGAATATCCACCATAACCTGATGATGCGCATCTTCGATGGCAAGATGACGGGCTGTAAGGCCTATGCCATCTGCATAGCCTTTCATACGCACGGTAAACACCGGTTCCGCATTGGCAAATGCACAGCAGAAAAGAAGAGGGAAGACCGCCGCACAGCACAAATATACATGTCCATAGAAACTACGCGATAGGGAATTGTTTTCTTGCAAGAGCATTTCAATTTCCGTTGACAGGATTTCTTATGCCGACCGGTCTTGAACCACTCCTACACCAGCCAACAAAAATGTCGTATCGGCCCCAAAGAACCTATTTGGGGAAGCAGCCATAGGTTAAAGTAATTGCCTTACTGCGCAGCATCTCGTTGTGCAGGCGCACGCATCACGCAGCGCCCATTTAGGACAGCGCCGTCGTCCATTGAGAACACGCGCGCTCTAACGTCACCATTCACCGTCCCGCCAGCTTCAATACGCAGAGACCCCGGCGTTGTCGCATTACCTTCAATCTTACCAGTAATACGCACCTGCTTCCCGGCAACCGCATCTGCTGCGAGACGTCCTGAAGCAGCCACGAACAGACTATTTGAACACTCAACTTTCCCTTCAACCAGTCCTTCAACCTGACACGTATCAGCACGTACATTACCCGTTATCAAAGCGGTCTTACCCAGGAAGAGCAGACCGTCCACGGTAACATTACCCTCAATCCGTCCATGAATTTCCGTCTCGGAACCACCAGTCAGCGATCCTTCAATGATAACGCCATCGGGCACGTACATCTTCTGGGTTTTAGTGGAACGTGCGCGAACAAGAGAAATCTCATCAGCGGTACGCTGCGTCATGGGGATCGATGTTTCTGAGGATTGCCCAGAACCACGGCCGCTTTGGAGCGCATCGTTAAATTTATTGCTGATACGGGAAAAGAGACCGGCACTGCCTGCCTCGCTCATTTGCTCGAATGATTTGTCGTCCGCAAGACTGGGCCCGTTTTTCTGCCCCAAGTTTTGAGAAGGTGTTTTGGAATTGTTTTCTTGTTTCATGATTAAAAGTATCCTAATCTGTTGGCCATATCGGCTATACACGCACTTATCTTACGTCCCGGCTGTCCCACCACAAAAGGGGTGCCTGAGTTTACAGCCTCTGTCACATGTCGATCAATATAAAGGTGTCCAAGCAACTCCGGCTCAATCATAAGATGCTGCCGCACATGCTTACACAATATATTTGTTGCTATCTTTGCCTCATAAACATTGTTCGCCTTGTTCACCACAATACGCGGGCGCATGGACTGTGCCAGCGTGGTCATCTCAACCACCACCTGGTCTCTTGTCTCTTCTTCCAAATAATCACTATCGCGAACGCAATCAACAAACTCCGAAAACGATTCACAACGCTTCAGCAATAAAGCAACTTCTGTAGAATTATAAAACCGCGTAATACGCCGAAACAAGGCTGCACGCAAAAACTTAAAAGCATTGTCTATGCTTGTACGCTCAGGGTTGATGACCAACACTCCGCTGTCTGGCGCCAAAAGAAAGAAATCCAGTGTATCAAAATGTGCGCCAGCATCCAAATCCACCAAGATCAAGTCCGCACCCAGTTTTCGTAATTCACGAATCAACGCCGTTTTTAACTGATAACGAGGATTGGCAACATCGAGCAACCCGGATGTACCCGGAATAAGCTGCAGATTCTCGTAAATCGTATCATGCAACACGCCATCAAGAGTCTTCGCGCCTTTCTGGCAAAAGAACTCGTCCAGCCGAGTCTCACATTGCATACCCAGAACCGCTTCCACATTGGAGCAACTAAGGTCGGCATCAAGAAGCACGGTACGCCAGCCGCGTCTAGCTATCTCAATAGCCAGATTTACAGCAAAACACGTCTTGCCTACACCGCCCTTACCGCTGCCAATGGCCAGAATCTCTGAACTTTGTGCGGGCAGGAATTTCTCGTCAATAAGATGCAATTCCATCTCTCCAAAACAAAATCGTAAAATAATACAATCTATTATTTTTCAACATCTGGGCAGGCATTGTCAACAATTTCTTAAAAATACCGCCAGGACGGACCACATAAGTACGAAAAATGCACGGGCCTGCCAAAACAGCAAGCCCGCGCGATCCTAAAGAGTAATCGTATTTTTGAGTATTTAGCGCGCTAACGCCTGGTATTTTTTAATCATCGTAGCTGGCTTCATAGAACGCAGTTCATCCACATTATCCACAATCTTCCGTACAGCTTTCGCAATCACTTCCATATCTTCAGGCTTATTCATCAAAATCTGATGGTGGGCAGCCACCCCAGATATTTCATGCGCTTCAGTAGCCACCGGTACTTTGAACCGGGAGGGATCAATTGCCTTCCAATACTGCTTGCTGAGGTTGTGGCGTGCCTTTGTTTTGGGTTTGAAAAGCCCACAACTGTTCAGAGGTTCATAAGGGGGCTCGAACTGATCGGGCATGTTCAACTCAATATTCAGGGCGGCACAGAAGTGCAGGTTGGAAATCTTTAGTTCGTTGGGATCAATTCTGAAAGCAAAATTGAAGTAACTCTGCTGCGTCACTTCAGAACGACGACGCATCGGATAGATGCCCGGAATATCTTCCAGCAACGCGTTAAGGTGCATGGCATTGGCATCCCTAAGTTTTACCTGGGCATCCAGACGCTTCAAGCCGCCGAGTAGCATGGCAGCCTGCCACTCCGTCAGCCGGTAATTTCCCGACTGCAACGTTGTATCCATGTTCGCCGCCTTCTTCAGTCCAAAAACAGCAGGGGATGCTTCGTAGGGACGTCCGCAATTGCGCAAACTGTACAGTTTGTAAAACAGTTCCTTGGTCTTGCACATATTGAATCCGCCCTCACCACTGGACAGTACCTTAGACTCCTGAAAACTCCAGGAACTTACGTCGCCGAAGGATCCGACCCCTTTCCCCTTCCAGAAAGAACCGTGCTGATGCGCACAATCCTCTATCAGCGCCAGATTATGCTTTTTGCAGATTTTCAGAAGTCGGGTAATGTCTGTCATGCACCCATACAAATGCACCACAATAATAGCGCGCGTTTTGGGAGTGATATTCGCTTCAACAGCATCAAGATCAAGATTCCATGTATCAGGTTCCAAATCGGTCAACACGGGAACGGCATTCACATCAATACAGGCCGCTGCAGTGGCTTGCCAAGTCATGGCCGGAACAATAACTTCATCGTAAGCGCCAATACCGAGGGCTTCAAGTGCAAGTTGTATGCCAACGGTTCCATTGGCGCAGCACAAGCCATATTTGGCACCCTGATACGCAGTGAACTTTTCCGCAAATTCCCATTCCACGGGGCCATCATACGACCAACGGTTGGAACGTGTAATATCGGCAATTAACTTTGCATCCGACGCTTCGCTGATAGGCCAGTTGGCCCATTTGCTTTTCTTCCCACACAATGCTTTTCCACCGCAGATTGCCAATTTGGCCATGGTACTACTCCTTCGATTCTTGCACCGGCACGTAAAACCGGGGCTATATTATTGTTGTTTACAGGCATTACATGAGCCCCGGGCATGAAAGACTCATGTATGCAGATAACAGAAACTGACTGATAGTATAGCCCCTTCAAACGGGTATTAGCAAAACATAGGCGCTGCCCGCGGGATAACAAGAAAACTTTCTCTCCTAGAATACCGCTAGTGTATAATACCCTTGGGTACAGTGTGCTACAGCGGCACGTTTGACATCGGTAATAAAATTGGAGTGTTGTATGATAAAAAAAGCGTTGCGTCTAAGGGTTATCTTCAGCGTTGTAATTGTGGTCTTCAGCATTTGCATTTCTGTAACCGCGCAAAACGCCGCTCCCCGTGAACAAGCACCTTGGTCGCTTCGGGACCACTACACCTTTAGCGGCACGGTTCTTAACCTTGACTACGCCAAAGATAATGCTGAATGGCGCATTAAACTGTATCAGGAAGATAGTGAGACTTCCCGCATTAACCCTGATGTTATTGTGCGGGACGTGGGTTTTTCCATTGAACTTACAGACGGGCGCATCATTACCCATGATATGTTGGGACAGGCGGGAGAAACCATTTACGGTCGCGAAACATTTACCTCTGAGCATTTCGGCGACGGCACCACATTCTCTGTAAAGTTTGTGCCTTACGAAGGACTGTTCGTTGAGCATAAGATCGCGCGGTTCATGAACTGGAACTTTTTGCTGATTTCCATATCTCTCACCAACACTAGCAACGAACCCATTCGCGTATCCCGCATTCAATCTGCCATTTTCGGACCGGGCTCTATTTCGTCATTGACTGAAAACGCCCAGATCAGCAGTCGCAATTTTATATTTCGCGGCGGTTATCCCGTATACACGCGCGATAAGGGCGCTGACACTCTTTTTATTCACGATCCTGAGCGTAAAGTCAGTCTGGCGATGGGCTTGCTGCCTTCCGACAAAGCCGATAGCGTCATTGATATACAACCGGGCGGCGGTACATGGCAAGGTCGCATCGAATCTTCTTTCGCACCTGGCATCACACTGGCGCCGGGCGAAACCCTGCAATCTGATCCTATCTGGTTCTGCCTGGATATTCCTTCTGTTGTAGCAGACGCACAGTTTGCCTGGCTTCTGCAGCATTACAGTCGCAAGGAAAGCGCAAAACAAGCGCCCCGCGCATGGGTCACCATACCGGACACACAGGGACTCACCGCATTGCGTCGTGAGGCAGAAGCAGCACGGTCTGCAGGTATTGCGCACGCCCTGATTCCAGGCAACTGGGAAGGACGACCGGGTTCATTCGAAGGAGGCGCTCCCCAATACCCCAGAAATATCGGCGATGCCGCCCGTTCTCTCAGAGATGCTGGCGTATCTGCGGGCATCACCATAGACCCGCTGCTTGGTGATGGCAATTCTGGTGCCTGGGTAACGAAAAGCGCCGACGGCCGCAGCTGGGTTAACCTGAACATAGAAGAAGGTCGCCAGTTCGCTGTAAAACGCATCCAAAAACTTGTGGGCTACGGCTTCTCCTTCATCGTCATTGAAGAATCCACCATACCGGATGAGGTCCTCACTGCATTTGACATCACACGTGCACAAGCAGACAGCTTCGCTTTTGACACAGCAGCAGAGGCCATTGGAACATCTTCTGTCGCATTGCTGCCAAGCACAACGGCACACCTGCAACCAGGGTTGGACGATTGGCTTGAGGCAGTAGCTGCCGTAGCGCGCATGGCAGAGTTTAACATTGGCACTGCACCTGTCCGATTCGTCTCTGAAAATAACGCCACCATGGATGATGCCAGTATGCTTGCCCTGCGCTTCTGGCGAGGACCAATGGAATTCGTCGGCTCGCCAAAAGGTGCACTGAAAACACAAATATCGGAGATACTAAGCCAAAAACCGCTTGTTGCGCGCCCACAGGACACCTATCGCAAAGCGCCCCTTACCTGGTTGATGCGCAGCAGCAGCGGCAGCACCGGATACATTGGCACCAGCATACTGACCTTTGGCGGTGCTTCTCCTTGGAGAATCCAGGATATTGAGTTGTTTGGCGGCGAAATAGCCCCCACACTGTTATGGTATCCCCAAAACAACAAACCTGTCCTTCTGAATGAAGGGATTACTCAGACCACTCCCACGCTTACCACCTATGGTGCCCTGTTGGAATCGAAACAGCCCCTTTTTGCTGGCACTACCCAGGCAGTAACCCTCGGCTTGGATAGGTTGAAAAGTATTTCCTGGGACGGCAGTCGGGGCATACTGACCGGTCTCTTGGAAAGTGCACCAATGTCAACCCACGCGTTTTTTCTAATGCCCTCTATGCTCACACTGCACTCTGCACGCCTGAACAACACAAAAATTAAACCGGATGTTGAGGAACAATGGATTTCATTTCCCCTGCCCGCTTCCGGAGGTTCCTTTGAGTTGGAGTTCCGAACGAAGTAAACTATATTCTAATCAGATTTAAAACACAGGAACAAAAATGGCCTACACGAAAATAGGGAAACACACAGTTAACGCTGTTCGATTCGCTGAAATTGTGCAGGTGTTTGTGCGCCACGGATTTGCAGACTTACTTCAGCGTGCCGGACTACACAAGGGATGGCCAGGCAAATTGCTGCGCGGCATGCACCTGATGACGAAACCGGTGGGGGAGGCATCCACCTTCGGCAGCCGTCTGCGTGCAGCACTCACGGAATTGGGGCCTTCGTTCATTAAACTTGGCCAGATACTGAGTACACGCCCCGACCTCGTAGGTCATGTCATTGCCGCTGAATTGACAGGCTTGCAGGACGAAGTGTCCCCGACCCCCTTTTCCAAAATGCAGCCGGTGATTGAGCGGGAACTACAGGCGCCCATCGAAGAACTTTTCGCATCCATAGATAAAACACCCGTAGCCTCTGCATCGTTGAGTCAGGTGTACCGGGCAGTGCTGAAAACAGGCGAGATTGTCGCAGTCAAAGTTCAGCGGCCCGACATCGAGGGGATTATTGAATCCGACATCAGCCTGATGGAAACCGTCGCAGAGTGGATCAAGGAATACCTCAACGAACAACGCATGCTTGACCCCCCCGGTATTGTTGAGGAATTCTCACGCTCCATACGGCGCGAACTGGATTTTGAAGTCGAAGCACGGATTGCGCTGCAGTTTGCCGCCAATTTCGAAGATGATCCTGACGTGGTCATTCCTGCAACATATCCCAGTCATTGCTCCCGCCATGTACTAACGTTGGAGTGGATTGACGGCGTTTCTGTGGATAATTTGTCCGCCTATCCAGAACGTAATTCAGACCCCGAACAGATCGCGCAAATCGGTTGCCGTGCCTTGTGCAAAATGATATTTGAGCACCACTTGTTTCATGCAGACCCTCATCCTGGCAACATATTCCTGCTGCGTGACAACAAATTGGCATTTCTTGATCTTGGAATGTCAGGGCATCTGGAACCAGGTGATGTTCAAGCCCTTTCCGATTTGTTCCTGTCCATTTTCAATACCGATTCCGAAGCCTGTCTTGAAGCCGTACTGCAGTTGAGTTCCAATGATGAGCCCGCCAATCGCAGTTTGCTCGCCCATGAAATCGCGGAGTATGTGGCTTTCGAAGCGCGTGTTATTGTGGGCGGCGGGCAAATTGCACGGGGCATCGAACTGGCAGTGCAAATTATGCGCCGTCATAATCTCGAACTGGCGCCACGTTTCTCACTGCTCCTCAAAGCACTCGCTACCATTGAGATTGTTGGTCGGCAACTCGATCCTAAAATGGATATGACCCCTGTAATACAGCCATACATAGAAAACCTTGTTATGTCACGGTACACAACCGCACAATTGCTGAAAGAAATCCAAATTCACGCAGGAGGTTATTTGCGCCTGAGTCGCCAGTCCCCCACGGATATTGCCCACCTTTTACGCCAATTACGCTTTGGCAAGATGAAAGTGCATATCCACCATGAACACCTGGACAAAATGGCTGCCACGCTGGACCGATCCAGCAAACGAAATGCAGTCGCGGTAGTGACAGCATCCCTTATTGTAGGATCAAGTCTTCTCATCAGCACGGAGTCTCCCCTGGCAAAACTGGGAATATTCGGATTCATCACCGCTGGGCTGCTGGGTATTTTCTTGATCATCTCCATCCTCTGGGGCCAGGAAAGATAAAGGCACATTCCCAATTACCGCATCCGCTGATTTCTTCAAGTCCTTCTACTAATCGCCCAACCCTTCTTTATACAGAAACAATGCCGCCCTTTTTTGATCCGATCAGTATACAAACCCATGTTTCTGATAAGGGTAGTTCGGAAATAAGGTTCCGATAAAGAAAAAAACGACGTCATAAGGACGCCGTTTTATCAAAAAAAAGGAGGGAGATGCCGAGAGGGGGTGGCCCGGCATCTCCGGTGAGGTGTTTTGGCTCTGAGGGGGAACAGAGCGTTGCAGAGGAAAAACCTATAAAGACAAAGGTGGAGATGCCGAGAGGGGGCGGCCCGGCATCTCCGGTGAGGTGCGTTTGCTCTAATGGGCGTCAGAGCATCGCAGAGAAACTCGAAAGACCCTACATTAAAGAGGGGCTAGATATCAGATTTAGTTGAATTAGAACACAAACAGAGGGACAAATGCAAAAAAAATATTTACTCTGTTCAAAAACGCCTCTTGTCCTCACGGATTCAAATTTCAAAGCCTGAACCAAGTCATGCTACTAACTACAAGTCGCTTTTCAGTTCGTTACTCTCAAAAATATTTGAATATCTGCAACATCTTCATCTAGAGACATTATATCGCATAACGGATAGGAATTCAAGGACAATATACCCTTAGACATTTTTCAACCCCTCGTTAATTTGACTGAAATAATTCCAAGTCTCCTATTTCGGTTCAAAGCAGCAGAAAGATCATAACGTACTGTATATAATGCAGTTACCAAACATTATTTCCTTTATTTTTCTTGCAACTCGAACTCATATTATATTTATTTCTCCCACCACAACTGCCTTTTAATCGCATGAACCTGAATAACAATGCAGACAACCCTTCACAACCACAATATACGTTTGTAAGCCTGATTACAAACGATAACTACCGGTGCAGTTTTACATTCTGATAATAAGTATATTTACGGGAAGTAAAAAAAACGGGGGCTTGCAAAAAAAAACAAACTCGTCCACAAGAATAACCATTAAACCAACGCGTTTACTTTTTGTCCCATCCGTTTCAGCATTTACCCATGATTTTCAACGCTAGATATCCCCTGCGCTGAAATGACAAACAGTCACTGCTAAACGGTTACAAAATCGAAACATAGACTTGGCATGCAACGCAACCAGTACGGACTCTGAAGGGCCGCCACGGCAAGGCTAGCCAAGAAAAAACAAAAGGCGACGAGCACAAAAACTCCATTATTTTCGCGGTCAAAGGGAATAGTTGTCTGGTTCTTACAAGTTACTCAGTCTGTATGCAGCGATTCAGGGCCTTTCCCAGTGTGCTTTTCGTAATGCCCTTTGCCATTGCGCACATACTTTGTAAAACCGTGCCGCTCAAGATTTTCATCGCTGGTGAGTTCCTTCGCTTTTCTAGAATTACCCCAACCGGCAATGTGCGGCGATGTAAACACACGCTTGATCTTTTGGCCGGTCTGGGGATGCTCAGTCAAAGATGGTTCACTCATCCCGTGCATTATCTCAATGATGTCGCCTTCGGACCCGTCGTCATTAACAATCTGATAGGTGTACATGGGCATATCAAGCACTCCTGAAAGTGTCACGCCAGTGACAACCGCTATGCTGGCAAGCCGTGCAGTTTCTCGTATTCGGTTATCTTATCTTCGTGGCGCAGAGTCAATCCGATTTGGTCCCAGCCGTTTAACAAACGTTGTTTCAAAAACGGCTGTATCGTAAATTCGATAACAGCGCCATCAGGTTTCACAATCTTCTGTTCAGGAAGATTGACCGTCAGTATGTAGCCGTCATGGGCGCGTGTTTCAACAAACAATGCGCTGATTACCGCCTCTGACAGGGCAATGGGCAACATGCCATTGTTGAAACAATTATTAAAGAAAATATCTGCGAACGAAGGGGCCAGAATACAGCGAAATCCATAATCGGACAACGCCCAGGGAGCGTGTTCACGGGAGGAACCGCAGCCAAAATTATCCTGAGCCAACAGGATGCTGGCCCCCTCATACCTTTTTTGGTTGAGTTCAAATTCGGGATTGGGCGTGACACCGTCATCAAGATAGCGCCAATCGTAAAAGAGTACATCCCCGTAGCCTGTGCGTTCGATACGCTTCAAAAACTGCTTGGGAATGATCTGGTCTGTGTCCACATTCATTGCTTCCAGCGGTGCAACAATTCCTGTGTGTTCAGTAAATGGTCGCATGGCATTATTCCTTCTATTTTTATGCGCCCGTGCGCTTGTTGCAAACACAAATAAATTACAGAGGATTATAGTTCCACGTACGGATATCGATAAAGTGTCCTTTTACAGCAGCGGCAGCGGCCATTGCAGGGCTTAGCAGATGAGTACGCCCACCCTTGCCCTGGCGTCCTTCGAAATTACGGTTTGACGTGGCGGCACATCTGTCACCAGGATTCAGACGGTCGTCGTTCATGGCAAGACACATGGAGCATCCTGCTTCGCGCCACTCAAATCCAGCAGCAATGAAAATCTTGTCCAAGCCTTCTTCTTCCGCCTGTTTCTTGACCTGTTGCGAACCGGGCACCAAGAGCGCCTGCTTGATTGTTGATGCGATGGTATAGCCGTTCAAGACCTTTGCCGCTTCGCGCAAGTCTTCAATGCGTCCGTTTGTGCATGATCCTATAAACACCTTATCAATCGCAACAGACTCCATTGGCGTGCCCGGCTCCAGCCCCATGTAATGCAACGCCTTCTCGCAAGCGAGACGCTTGTTGCCGTCGGTAATGGTTTCAGGAACAGGAACATGCCCCTTGATGCCCACCACCATTTCAGGGCTGGTGCCCCAGGAGACCTGGGGTTCGATTACTGCTGCATCCAGTTCCACAAGGGTGTCATACGAACAACCGGGCTCTGATGCCCACTTGCGCCACTCTGTTTCCAGTTCTTCACGGGATTTTTCGGCAGGCAAATAGCGGCGGCCAGCCAGATAGGCAAAGGTGGTTTCATCCGGCGAGATAAGCCCTGCACGCGCGCCCGCTTCAATGGTCATGTTACATACGGTCATGCGTGCTTCCATACTGAGGCTTCGAATCGCATCGCCCGTGTACTCTATCACATAACCGGTACCGCCTGAAGTGCCAATTTTTCCGATGATTGCCAGGATAATATCCTTCGCGGTAAGACCGGGCGCGAGCGCGCCGTTAACACGTACTTCCATTGTTTTCGATCGTTTCTGGAGGAGGGTTTGGGTGGCAAGCACATGCTCAACCTCGCTTGTTCCGATGCCATGCGCCAGCGCACCGAAAGCCCCGTGTGTTGATGTATGCGAGTCACCACATACAATCGTCATTCCCGGCAGTGTCAACCCCAATTCAGGCCCGACTACATGCACAATACCGTTACGGGGGTCCTGCATATCAAAGCAGGCAACCCCAAATTCATCACAGTTTTTCTTGAGCGTTTCCACCTGGGCGCGGCTCAGTGCATCTGCAATAGGCAACGCCCTGTCCGTGGTGGGAATGTTATGGTCCATTGTGGCATAAGTCAATTCCGGACGCCTCACTTTGCGCCCAACAAGCCGCAGCCCTTCAAAGGCCTGTGGAGATGTTACTTCATGAACATAATGCCGGTCTATGTAGAGAATGGCTTCCTGTCCTTCCGGCTCTGCCACCAGATGGGCATCCCATATTTTCTGATAAATGTTTTTTGCCATATAAACAACCTTTCCTGATATGGTGAGTTCTCACAAATAACAACAAGACATGACCACCCCAACGATTTGAAACCTGCTTTTTCGAGCATCTCTTACCAACTGCAATGCACAGATCATACCCATAGAGGATTGCAAAGGTCAATCTGATGTACAATTACAGGCAACGGCAGGATATTTTATTCACGACGTTCACCCCTGCTGAAGCGCATTAAACCGTGAAAGGACTGATATTATGTTTTTGGCAGTCATCACAGTGTTACTGGCAGCATCCACTCAAACGGATGCCCTGTTTACTGTTACCATGCCGCCGCCAAGTGTGCCAACTTTCGAAGTTATTACCGAGGGCCAATCGCCTTTCTTTGCCGGCATGAAGACTGGCGGTGCCTGGGTTACAGACTACAGTATGGAAATTAAACCCACCCAGAATGTGGAATTTGTTCTGGACAACCCATTTTATACAGCGACTTCTCTTTCCATGCCAATGCGGCGTGCGCAAATCAAATACGAACCGCCTGCGATGCGCCGTGCGCGTCTTGAAAAAATCTGGACGGAAAACGGCTATACCTTTCTGGAGACCTCCTCAGGCTGGAAGGCCGTAAGAACAGAGGACATCGAACTCGCGACAAGGGCCCGTAAGATGGCAGCACCACAAACAAGCACCGTCAACGCTGCTTTCGATTTTCCTTCCCCGGAACACAATATCCCTGCTACCGGTAGATCAAACGCAAGAACACTCCTAATACTTCGCGTGGCAATTATTGTTGCCGGAGGCATTGTTGCCGGAGCAACGCTAAAAATTATTTTTCGTAAGGAAGCGAGTTGGAAAACTCTGGAGTAATTATTTTTCCGGCGGCGCATCCATCAACACATCATCGTAGTCAAAAGGCGGCGCACCCATGATCAGGGCTTCAAATTCACCTATGGCGCGATGAACATGTCCGGGGCGAATCCATACGCAGTCGCCTTCCTTTACCGGCACTTCTTCATTGTCAATCAGGATCGCACCTTCGCCCGAAAGTACGTAATAATACTCATGCGTATGCCGGTGCCAATGGGCCTGCGCGTTGTCAGTGCGCAACCTTGTTACACTGAATGGTGCGCCATCTTCTTTCTTGATCAGCCGCTGACGAAACCCACAAATACTTCGTTCCTTGTCTTGGGTTTCAGCATTGACTTTCAAATAAGGAGAATCATCCATACGCTATTCCTTACTTCATTCACTCAGCAGTACAACGAGAATAAGAGGATGCAACTGTCCAGCAGACTGCGCTTAATGATCGCAAGACGCTACTGTAGGGTGGGTAAAAGTGACGCGGTAAACAGCTACAAGAGGACTGCAAAATCGCGAACGCGATTGCCTCTGTTGTGGCATTTGACCGCCTGACTCTTATCCCTTATCGCCGAAGAAAGGACTGATTCCCATCAACACCGAACCAACACCCGTCATTATTGTACCGATAAGTAAAAGTATATCGCCAATACCCATGGCGGTTTTCGGGACATTCCTTACCACTGTTATCTGTTTCAGATGCTTCATTATAATTCTCCATGTACGACTGTATTCCGGCTTATTTGAGACCGAAACCACCACGCCTTTACGGCAGACGCACAGCCGATCAGTCCTGTTACGATAATGGACCGACAAATTCATTATAATGTGTTGCAACACCGGGTGCAACTCTATGCAAACAAAAAAGGAACATTGAATGAAAAAAATTATTCTGGCCTCGGGTTCACCGCGCCGTCGTGCATTGCTGGAAGCTCTGGGCATAGACTTTGAGGTGCGCATTGCAGGCATTGACGAATGTGATGCGGGAAATTTACCAGCAGGTATTGTTGAAACGAACGCACAAGCAAAATGCAGCGCTGTGAGCGAACAAATTGGAGAAGAAGCTTTGGTAATTGCAGCGGACACGCTTGTATTCCTGGATGAGGCAGTGCTTTCCAAACCGGAAAGTATGGAACATGCCAAGGAGATGCTACGGCAACTGTCTGGCAACACCCATCAGGTGATCACAGGCCTTGCACTGCTTGATGCCCAATCCGGCGACATGGCTATCGGATCCGAAAGTACCGATGTGACGTTCCGCCCACTTACCGATGACGAGATTGACCACTTCGTTGCAACAGTCAAGCCTCTGGACCGTGCAGGTGCGTATACCGTTGATGGTCCCGGGAGCCTCCTAGTATCCCGTTACGACGGATGTTATCAGAATGTGCTGGGCCTGCCCATCGTCCGGCTGGATAAACTGATGCGCACCCTTGGCTACACCCTTTTTGACTTTATAGATCCGGGGAAAGCCCGCTTCTTATAACATTAAAGAGCAAGATGCTGCTTCTGCCGCTGCGCTTCATACAGCAATGCTGCGCTTGCCGCTGCAACATTCAGCGAATCGAGCACTCCGCTGCCCGGAATAACGATGCGGTCATCGCATAATTCCAACAGTTCTTCGCTGATGCCCGCATTTTCATTGCCCATAACCAATGCCACGGGTCGGTTAAAGTCATAGGACCATGCAGGAACCGTACCCCGGGGGTCTGTCGCTGCACAGACAACGCCCTGTTGGCGTAAGGTATGCATGATTTCCACCAAAGAATCTACCTGGACAATTGGCATGCGGTTTATGGCACCTGCGGAGGCCCGTGCGACATGATTGTTCACCGGCGCCTGATTTTTGACGCCAACAATCACCGCAGCAGCCATCAAAGCGGCAGCAGACCGTACAATGGCTCCGAAATTGTGGGCATCCCGCATGGCATCCAGCACCAGATAGAGCGGGGGAGAGGCTACATTACACTTTGCTTCGAGCACTTCTGTCCAGGTCGCATAGGGATAGGGGCCCATCCGTGCAAGAAACCCCTGATGCTCCGGCACCCCACATAATTCCCGCAAGCGATCCCGGGCAACAACCATAACTTCGGCGCCCAGTTGCCGCGCCTGTTCACCATATACTTTCACTTTCTCTCCGTGCAGATCATCAGACAGGTAGAGGTCAAGCATGGGCCACATTGCGGCATCAAGAATCTCAACCACAGCATGCCGTCCCCACACCCAACTGCGCTGGTGCCCGGCAAGATATTTATCACCTTTACTTTTTTTCTTCACGTTGCTGTATTCCTGTATTTTTTATTTTGTGCCTGCATACTTTGCCATCTGTTCAGCAGCCCGCATACCATCCATGGCGGCAGACATAATCCCTCCGGCGTAACCTGCCCCTTCTCCAGCGGGAAAAAGTCCCCGAATAGCAACGCTCTGGCAGCATTCATCCCTTGTAATGCGTACTGGAGAGGAACTTCGCGTTTCCACTCCAGTAAGAACAGCATCGGGCATATCGAACCCGCGAATTTTCCTGGCCAATGCCGGGATAGCCTCACGCATAGCATCTGTAACATATCCCGGAAGGCACTCGCGCAGATCGGACAAGGTCACGCCTGGCGTATAGGAAGGGTCTACGTCGCCAAGGGTAGTAGATGCCCGACCGGCAAGCAAATCGCGAACCAGTTGCACAGGCGCTTTATAACCGCCACCACCCAATTGATAGGCCGCCTTTTCCCACTGCCGCTGAAATTCAATGCCCGCAAGGGGGTGATCATCACCATAGTCCTGAGGGCCAACACCTACCAGCAGCCCACTATTTGCGTTTGTCGCCTTTCGCGCAAAATGACTCATGCCATTGGTGGCCACCATATCCGGTTCATTGCAGGCTGCAATAACGTGGCCGCCGGGGCACATGCAGAAGGTATAGACGCTTCTCGTATTACTGCAGTGCCAGACCGCCTTATAATCCGCTGCACCCAGAAGCGGATTCCCAGCGTGAGCGCCATACATGGCGGCATCAATGTGCTTTTGTGGATGCTCGATACGGGCGCCAATCGAAAAAGGTTTCTGGGTCATTGCAACGCCAGCAGCATAAAGCATGGCAAACGTATCGCGGGCACTGTGGCCGATGGCCAGTAATACTCTGTCTGCGGGAATTTCTTCGGTATTATTTACAACCACCCCCTGCAAACATCCCTTATCCAAAACGAGGCCTGTGACCTGACTCTCATACCGGATACTTCCACCAAGTTTGGTTATGGTGGCACGGAGATTCTCAATGACCCTGATAAGATTATTGGTTCCTATATGCGGTTTGCTGTTGTACTGGATTTCTGCGGGCGCACCCGCTTCAATCAATTCACGGATAATCCACTGCTTACGGTTCTCCCGGTCCTTGACCTGGGTGTTCAACTTGCCATCCGAAAAAGCGCCTGCACCACCTTCCCCGAACAGTGCATTTGATTCCGGGTTCAACACGCCATCACGCCAGAACATACGCACATCACGCATGCGTTCGCGCACGGGTTTTCCTCTTTCCAGCAGCACTGGCTGAAACCCGAGGCGTGCCAGCAACAAGGCTCCGAACAGACCGCAAGGGCCAGCGCCTATAATCAACGGGGGCATACTTTGGCTTTGGGGCCGATCCACGAAGAACCTGTATTCCCCATCGGGTGCAAGGGACACATCGGGGTTCTCCATCACCTGCGGGGACACCCGTACTCCTTCCGCCAGCAGCACATCCACCGTGTAAGTAAAGTTGATGGCGCTGTGCATGCGGGCGTCCACCGAACGACGCACCGGTTCCGCGTTCATAACTGAATTAACAGAAACCGCCAGTATCTCGGCGGCGGCACCGCAGAGATCATCCTCACTGTGATCCAGGGGCAGAACCAGATTTTTTATTCTCAGCATTGGCAATCCCAATAAGAACGGCTTAACGCCGCAGTGAGAGACGGTTTACAGTTCAAGGCATATTGCTACGGTTAGTATAGGGGAGTGGGTCTGTATAGCCAAGTGATGCAAAAGCGTTTAGGCGTTCCACACAAGTGGGACACACACCGCAGGCCACTTCGCCGCCGCGATAACAACTCCAAGTCTGTGAAAAATCTACTTGCAGTTCAAGCCCAAGGCGTACATTTTCCGCCTTGGTATTGTGAATTAAAGGCGCTTCGACTATCACCCGGTTCCTGCGGTTCAGCGCTAATACCGCATTGATGCCATCGAGAAATGGCACAGTACAATCCCAATAGCCATATTCGTCCTGTGCCTGCGCCCCGTAATATACGGAAGGCGCACCGATGCTTTCCGCATACGCCACCGCCACTGACAATAACATCATATTCCGATTGGGCACATAGGTGGGCGGCTGATCGCGTTCCGCACTTGAAAGGGCCGTAAGATCAGGTACCGGAGCACCCTCCTGAATCAATGATGACGATTTCTTCAGAAAACCGCCGACGCAACCCATATCAAGCGTCAGGAAGGAAACAACCCCTGCTGCATCCGCCTGAATTCTGGCACATTCCATTTCCTTTTGATGCCGCTGGCCGTAGAAAATAGAGAGGGCAGCGACCTGTTCCACTTTCCGACGCACCAGATGCAGCAACACGCTTGAATCTATGCCACCGCTCAACAACACGACCGCGTCACAAACAGGCGTTCTGTCTTTCATAGGCGTTTCCATCAGCACCACAAGGCAAGGTTAGTCTTCAGAAGCGCTTCGGTCGCTGGTGTCTGATATAATAAGCCCTTGATCAGTTCTTTAAGCATATTCGCGCCTTCCATGCCAAACCATGCCACAAACCCCAGTACGGTTAAGGACAGGCACAATCCAAGTATACACGCTGCCACGCCCGCTGCCGAAAACAGCCCGTCTTCTTCGACCATGCTCAAGCCAATCACAAAAACACCAAAAGCGGGCGCCGTATTGGTGAGGGGAATGGGAATGCACATGGACACGCCGCACAACAGCACCATTACGCCGAGAAGACGGTAGGTAACCGGATTTTTGAACACAAATGCGAACCGTGGCCGTATAAAAAACTCGAAAATACGCAGAAAAGAAACCATCATACCGATCAAGCGCGGCTTGGTTCCGACCTGCACCTCCTTACGCAAAATCTTTTCAGGCAACCACGGAAATTCACGACGCTGAATAATCTGCACGCCCAAAACTACCAGTGCGAGCCCGCCGGGGATGGAATAACCGGGCGCGGGGATTGGAAGCGCAGACGGCAGGGCCAAAATTGCCAGCAAAATGCCGAAACTTTTCATGCTCACCCGATTCAGGATGGTCTGTATGGTAACGGGCGTACCATCCTCACTCAGAGCGAAAATAGATTGTACATTTTCCGAAAGACGCATTGATACTGGCCTCCGCCGGTCTTATCCGGCATAGCATTCCTTCATCAGCAGATATAGACATCCAGCACAGATGCACTGGGAAATTATTAAAAAGGCAACGGCATATCACGCAGTTGCTGCAAGGTTTCATAGGCCGTCAAATCGCGATGCAGAGGCGTTATACTGACCTTACGATTTTCAATCGCTTCAAAATCCGAACCTTCCGTCACATAATGGTCTGGATGTGCGCCGCCAATCCAGTAATACACACCGCCACGAGGGTCTTCACGGGTAATGATTTCATCTTGGTAGTTTCGCCGTCCCATTCGAGTAAAAGCAACACCATTCAACTCCTCATAAGGCACATCCGGCAGGTTCACATTCAAGAATACATTTTCAGGTAACCCATGCTCAAGAATATATGCCGCAATACGGCATGCCACTTTACCGGCAGGCGCAAAATTTGCTGGTTTGTGGCTTATATTGGAAATTGCAAAAGACCGGATACCTAGCAACATGCCCTCGAATGCACCGGCAACCGTACCGGAATAGGTGACATCATCGCCGAGATTTGCACCAGCGTTGATGCCAGACACCACCAGGTCGGGACGACGCCCCATCAGTCCGCGCACCGCAAGTATAAGACAATCCGCCGGGGTACCGTCCACCATGTGCCAGCCGGGCTTTGTCTCAATGATACGCAGGGGCTGGTGCAGGCTCACACCGTGTCCGACAGCACTTCGCTGTCGGTCAGGCGCATAAACCACAATTTCGCCCAAAGGCGCAAGTGCTTCCGCCAGCAAAACCAGTCCGGGCGCATGAATGCCATCATCATTGGTAAGTAGAATCAGTGGTTTACTCATAATATCCTTATATTGATTGCGGGGGAAATAATACCTCAAGACTTTGCCGCCTGAGTGTATATAATTCAGTATTCTGGAATCAACCAAAGGCGATGCATTTGTACTGCCATGTGTCACAGAAAAGTGCAATTGACAGAAACGTTGCTCCGATGTCGGCATACTTTTCACATTTGAGGTGTTATACTGACAAGGTTAGAAAGTTGAACGAAGTGAATAAGCATTTTGGTTTTGGAGCTAAACTTATCTATTATTGTTGAAATCTTAAATAGAGAAGGCAATTTGAAAATGGAAATACAGGACCTTTTTAACCTGGTGCAACAACAGAAAGCATCAGACTTGATTCTGAGCGCGGGTGCCCCACCAATTCTGCGCATTAACGGCCAGTTGTTCAGGCATCGCACAGAACCACTCACCCCGGAACAGACCAAGAATATTGTATACAGTTTTATTACGGAAGCGCAGCGCAAACAATTTGAGGAAAAGAAAGAACTTGACTTTTCCCTAGCCGTCGGCGATCACCACCGATTCCGTGTGAACGTCTATCGCCAGAAGGAAGCTGTTACGGCAGCACTTAGGCCTATCCCGGAGAAAATCCCATCCCTTGAAAATCTGGGACTGCCTTCTCAGGTTTCAAAACTAGCTGGGGCCAAACAGGGTTTAGTTCTCGTGACAGGACCGACTGGAAGCGGAAAAACAACAACACAGGCGGCACTTATCGACCTTATAAACACGGAACGCGCCTGCCATGTCATCACAGTGGAAGATCCGATTGAATATGTTCACAGCCATAAACGCAGTATTGTAGACCAGCGTGAAGTGGGTGGTGATACCCATAGTTTCGCCGCCGCGCTGAAATACGTACTGCGCCAAGACCCCGACGTTATACTTATTGGCGAGATGCGTGATCTTGAAACTATACAGGCGGCATTGACAGCGGCGGAAACGGGACATCTTGTGTTCGCTACGCTGCACACCAACGATGCCATTCAATCCGTTGATCGAATGATTGATGTTTTTCCTGCGGCACAACAGCAACAGATTCGTTTCCAGTTGTCCCTGACACTGCTGGCCATTATCTCCCAGCGACTGCTCCCCCTGAAATCAGGGGAAGGCCGCATACTGGCCTGTGAAATGCTCCGCAACAACACCGCCATTGCCAATCTGATCCGGGAAAACAAAACCCATCAAATTTACAGCATCGTGGAAACCAGCGGTAAGTCGGGAATGCTTACCATGGACCGGTCTGTGAAGGAGTTGTACAGCAAGGGCTTGATTCCCTATGAGGACGCAATTGCGACCATGCGCGACCCTAGGGTATTGGATGGCGCCTAGCCCACCCCTATATAAAGGATAACTTTTTCAGTAGCGGCTTGCAGGGATACTGCGTGGTAGGGTATAACTTACACAACAATAAATCACGTTCAGGATACCGAAATGCCCTATCATCATGACATTCCGAAGCCATGCGCAGCAATAAAGACTGACGAAAAACAACCGATTACATCTTCGACTTCTTTCAGATGGCTGGTCCCGTTCCTGATGATTGTGGCACTCGGCTTAAGTGTGCGGCTGCTGCACATCACAAGCGAGAGTGTGTGGTGGGATGAGTTCGCTACAGTGGCCTTTCTTGAACCACCTCGATCATCCTCGGAGTCGCCTGAGTATGAACGTTGGAACCAACAGGTTATCCGGCATTCCTCTCCGACACTAGGGGCATTTTTATCACAGAACAGACTGGTTGATCCTGCAGCCATGCCGCTTTACTTGAGTATGGAATACTACTGGAACACCTATATCAGCCAATCCATTGTATCCTTGCGGTTAATGTCCGTTTTTATCAGCATGGGTATCCTCGTATTTGTTTTTATGATTGGACGCAAGATGTTCAACACCAATGCCGGTCTTATTGCAATGCTGTGTATTGCCCTGTCGCCCATCCATGTGCAGTTTGCAAAAGAAATCCGCATGTACGGACTCATGACTTTATTTGCCGCAGCGCTGGTATATATTTTCTACCATCTGTATGAAGATAAAGGAAAGCGCTGGTGGGGGCTTTATGCCGTTGTGGCCCTGTTGCTCTCCTGGACCCATCCTTTTGCTTTGCTACTTCCCTTTTCGCTGGGCGTATTTTGGCTGACTTCAAACCCAAGAGATTTGCGGCGCCTGTTTGTCTGGAGTCTGTTGAACGCTGCAGTGCTGCTCCCTGCGGCACTCTACGTTCTCTCCATACAGTTCTGGGGCGAGGACAGTACCAGCGGCTGGATGCGCGTCCCGAGCGTTTCCGAACTTTTCGCCGACATACTGGCAGACGATGCCATCGGCATGACCTATCAGGTCAATGCCACGCCTGCGGTGTGGGAAATGCTGGTAAGCGCAGAATCGGCACGCCACATTCTTTCCTGGCGGTGGATGGCAGGGAACTTCATGACAGTCCTGATTCTAGCAGCCCTTGCATGGCTTTTTATTGCGGCTTACAGAAACTATGCGAAAGCGCCTGAAGCATCCGCAAAAAGTATAACGTCAGCGGCAACATTACGCTGGGCCTATCTACTGCTCCTTTGGCTGATTCTGCCGCCGCTTGTTCTTTACGGCATGTCCCTTTTCTGGCGTCCCTGCATCATGCCGCGATATACGGTACATTGTTCGCTGGCCCTTTACCTCATGGTGGGTGGGGCAATTTCACTGGTTCCCGTGCGTATGCTTCGGATTGCGGCCGTCACCCTAGTTTGCCTTTTCTACGGTTACCAGCAAACCCTTATGGCGGGCGAAGCGCAACATCCGGACTGGTACGGTGCAAGGGATCATATCCGTGCTACTGCAAGTGATAACGAACTTATTCTCGTACACAACTGGCTTTGGAAGCGGGTTTTCGCCTATAACATGGGGCCGTCGCCACATATTGTGGGCTA
>CAZBNU010000004.1:30087-35197 GCA_964493075.1 uncultured Nitrospirales bacterium
TGGCATTGGAATACTGGCGCGAGGGACGTTATGAAACTGCCGTGGCTCTGGCCGGTTACGCCAACCAGATTTATCCTGACTATGCCCGTGCGTGGTCCTATAAGGGCATGGCATACAAGGAACTTGGACAGATGGAGGAAGCACTGGAATCACTGCAGAAAGCAGTTGCCATTGACCGACTCGATTATCCGTGGTCGCACATTAACATCGCCATGCTTTTGGTGGACCTAGAACGCTACGATGAGGCGTTGAATGCGGCGCTGCGCGCATTGGAAGTACTGCCCGAAGACGCCTGGGGATACGCCATGCTGGGCCGTGCGCATTTCGGATTGGGGGAATACGAAGACGCCCTTATTTTCCTGAAAAAGGCGGCAACCCTGAATCCCGACGACCTGCGCATACAGCAGATGCTGCAAGATGCAGAAAAAGCAATAGCGCCTGTCAGAGACCGCAATGATGAATAGGCTGAAACACAGCCTGTTCTACGCCATCACGCTGCTGTTGTGGTTCGCGGTGATCCTTGCTGCACTGGAAGTATGGCCGCGCCTGCAGTGGTATCTTACGGAAGCAACGAACCCTTACTTGCTTTCACGGAATCAAGGAACCCCGTGGCCTGCACAAGGGGAAGACCAGAAAGTTTCTACTTCAAAGGAAAAGCGTCTTATTGGGCGCGGAAAGTCTCAAACGCCGCTTTCTGTAATTATACCGGAGCAGGAACTTTCGCAGCGACTTCCTTTCTTTTTTGACTATGAAGACCCTGAGCGTTATCTCTTTGCCAATGTGTTTAATCTTCATGTTTTTTTGCTTCGCAGAGACGGCACCCTTACACTCTCCTATTCCATACCTGATTATGGGGGCACTGACACGATAGACCGTTATGTGAAGGAAGCAGACGTGAAGCATGTCATGGATGCAATGAACAATCATTCTGCATGGATGGGTAGAATTCATTTCGTGAAAAAATCGGATGATATTTCTTTCGATTCTTTCGGTTACTGCCTTGTATTGTCCAAAGACGTACGGCCCCAATCGGGAAGAACCGGCGAGGTATGGATATTTTTCAGACGGCCAGAATTGACCCATGAGGTTCCAGCAGACTCGATGTGGGAACTGCCTTTCATGGCCTATAAAAAACAGTTTACAAAACAGGGGCGTACGGGTATTCTGGGTACCCGTGAGGACTACTACATCAACAACTTCGGATTTCGGGATTATGACATCATCCTGCCCAAACCCCAAGGGGTGTATCGTATCCTTTGTGCTGGCGCCTCCACCACAGAAGAAGGCGTCACAAACGACCGCACGTATCCTGCCCTGCTGGAAAACATACTTAACAAGCATTTCGGAGGCAATTCAATAGATGTCATCAACTGCGGCATATCAGGTATGAACGCCATGAAACATCGTATGCGATTCCCGGATTATGCGGCACTTTCCCCGGACATGCTGATCATCTATAACGCCGTGAACGATATATGCCATCAACTGCTACCGCTATTCGTAAACGAAGCCACCCCAAGGCAGCAACAACTGCGAAGCTCCCGTTTCATAACCCACTACTTCAACGATGCCCTTCTGCCTTCGGACACACGAATTCGGGAGGCAATCACAACGCGGATCATGCCAAATCTGCGATACATCATTGAGGAAAGCCATAAGCGGCAAATCAAGGTGGCGTTGTGCAGTTTTGCTGCGCCGTCCCCAGAAGACCTGACCAACAAAGAACGCGCGTACTATAACTACCTGACCCTAAAAGAATGGGGGGGGAGTTTCGTTACCTTTGACAGTTACCTGCAAATACTCTCCCTCTATAACGAAGAATTGCGAAAACTCAGCGAAGCAGAAAACTGCCTTTACATTCCGGTATCCGAAAACTTGACAGGGAATGCCGTCCAGTTTGGCGATATATGCCACCTGCGCGCTCCCGGCATCCAGCGCAAGGCTGCAATAGTTTCAGAAACCCTTGTGCCCTTCCTGGAAACTGCAATTTTTGACCAGCAAAGCGCGTCATGATACAGTAATAATGTCAACGCTTCCATGGCCAGACACATCAAACAGGAGATAGAAACAATGCGTACCTTTACACGACGTGATTTTATGCGTCATTCTTCCATGGCATTAACAGCCTCTACACTTGCCGGAACAGCCGTATCGGGAAGGGCGTTGGCAAACGACAAAATCGTTGTAGGCGTAGTCGGTGTGGGCGGCATGGGCCGCGGCGATCTATCCTGCTTCCTGCACAACGACGATGTGGAGTGCGCCGTAATATGCGATGTTGATGACAAGCAACTCGCTGAGGCCGCAAAGATGGTGGAGGGGAAATGCGGCAAAGCACCAGAGATGGTGAAGGATTTCAGGCGTGTTATAGACCGCAAGGACGTTGACGCGGTGATTGTCGCCACCCCTGATCACTGGCATGCGCTGCCCACCATTTACGCCTGTCAGGCGGGCAAGGACGTCTACTGCGAGAAGCCGCTGGGTGCAAGTATAGACGAAGGGCGCGCCATGGTGGAGGCTGCACGGGACAACAACCGCGTCGTCCAGATGGGCACCCAATGGCGCAGCGGCACCCACTACCGGGATGGCGTGGAATTTGTGCAATCCGGCAAAATCGGCAAGGTGCGGCTGGTGCGCGCCTGGTCCTATCTGGACTGGCTCGGCGGCGTTGGCAATCCACCCGATTCCGATCCGCCCGCAGGTGTAGACTATGACATGTGGCTGGGACCGGCGCCACTGCGCCCCTTTAACCCCAACCGCTTCCACTTCAATTTTCGTTGGCACTGGGACTATGCGGGAGGGCTGATGACCGACTGGGGCGTGCATCTCCTTAATATCTGCCAGTGGGCAATGGGCCATGAAATGCCGCGCAGAGTGAGTTCAACAGGCGGCAGGTATGTGGTGGATGATAATACAGAGACGCCGGACACGCAGGTCGCCATCTATGAATTTGAAAAATATTCTCTCGTCTTTGAACACCAGATGGTCGGCGGACTGGGCCCGGGCGGACAGCCGCACGGCATGTTATTCTGCGGCTCCGAAGGCACGGTCATCATCAACGAAGGCGGCTGGGAATTTATCCCCGAACCAAAAAAGAAAGACTTGGAACCCATTAAGGCGCCTGCCGGCGGCGATGCGCGTCCGGCGCATATCCGAGATTTCCTGGATTGCATGAAGACCCGTGAAAAGTGCGTGATGGACTTTTCTGTGGGTCATTTTGTGTCCACGGTGGCACATCTGGGCAATCTGGCGTATCGTACCGGTTCGGAAATTCATTGGGATGCCGAAAACGAAAAGGTGGTGGACAATCCAGCCGCTGACGCCCTCGTTGCATACCAGTATCGGAATCCCTGGAAACTTCCCTACAGTCGTCGTCAGGGATAACAGAAGGTTACTTAATGCATATTTTTAAAACAATCTGCGTGGGTATTGCGACTGTATTTTATTTCTGCTTTGGTGCTACAGCGGAATACCCGAACTTCATTCGGGCATCCTCCATCCATCCGGAAGACTTTCCTGCCTGGTATGCCTTTGACGGCGAACCGGACACTCGCTGGGCAAGTCGTCCGAGTGACAAAACGGAATGGATTCAGATTGACCTCGGCCGTATGATGCCCATAGGCGACCTATCCATTGCCTGGGAACATGCCTGTGCCGTTAATTATGAAGTGCAAATTTCCGACAACGACACGGAATGGAAAACCGTCTTTCATTGCATTGATGGGAAGGGCGGCACAGAAGGCGTATCCATACCACCGGATACCAGTGGTCGTTATGTGCGTATTCTATGCAACCCTCCCGGTACTCACGGGTTGTTTTCTATCTGGGAAATATCCTTCTTATTAGAAGAAAACAGTCGTGCTGTTCATGAGCAGATGGCCCTTTTTGAGCAGCAACAACGGCAACGCACCCGTGCCGCCCGGGCAAAAGTACGCCAAGCGCTGAAAGACTCCGGCATAAAAGAAATTGTCTATGTCACGCGCAGCATATACGAGGACGGGCATTGGTACGCCAATATCAGTTACTTCGCCCCGGACGCATCCCACAAAACCTATGTACGCGGCAGCGGCATGTTTATTCTTGATGTGGAGCGTGGTGAAACGCGGCCTTTAATCGAAGACCCGGAGGGGACGCTGCGCGATCCTGCGGTACATTACGATGGGGAACACATCCTCTTTTCGTGGCGGCGCAACGACAGTGAAACCTTTCATTTGTATACCATAAAAAGGGATGGTTCCGAACTTACCCAGATTACCGACAGTGCGTATGACGATATTGAACCTGCCTGGCTGCCGGACGGCGGTATTGTTTTCATATCCAGCCGCTGCCGACGCTGGGTAAATTGCTGGTTGACCCAAGTGGCAATTGCACACCGATGCGATGCAGACGGTGGCAATGTGGTGCCTCTTTCCGCGAATGTTGAACACGACAACACCCCGTGGCCCCTGAACGATGGCCGCATCCTGTACACGCGCTGGGAATACGTGGACCGCAGCCAGGTGGATTACCACCACTTATGGGCCATGAATCCGGACGGCACCGGTCAGATGACCTTTTTCGGCAACCTCCATCCCCCCGGTTTGTATATTGACGCCAAGCCTATCCCCGGATCCGATGAAGTACTGCTCATCAATTCTCCCGGTCATGGAGCAAGAGAACATGTGGGGCATGTAGCTCTGGTTGATGTAAGTCAAGGACCTGACCATTTGCCTGCCCTACGCAATATCACCGGCAACGGCTATCGCGACCCCTACCCAATCAATGACAGCACCTTTCTCGCTGCAGAAAGAAACAGCATTGTCCTGCTTGACCGGTCGGGCAATATTGAAACACTCCATCGTCTTGGAAAAGAGGCGCGACGGGATGAAATCCATGAACCACGCCCCCTTTACCCACGCGAACGCGAACCCATTATTCCTGCCAGAACCAACTACGATAAATCCACCGGTTTCCTGATGTTGGCCAATGCGCATCTGGGCCGCAATATGGAGGGTGTCGAACCGGGAGACATTGCGAAGTTACTTGTGGTGGAGTCTCTGCCCAAACCTATCAACTATACCGGCGGCATGGACCCGCTCAGTTACGGCGGTACCTTCACACTGGAACGCATCCT
>CAZBNU010000004.1:35297-45759 GCA_964493075.1 uncultured Nitrospirales bacterium
GATGTGTTTGACTACCCGCGTGACATTCAACCGATTCTCGACAGGCACTGCCTGGGCTGCCATGATTATGAGGCCCACGAGGGCTATGCTTTCGGTCCCCGTGCAGGCGGCGTGATCCTCAGCGGCGACCGCGGCCCCATGTTCTCCCATAGTTATGCCTCGCTCACCGTGTATGGACAGGTTGCGGACGGGCGCAATCGCCCTGTCAGCAATTACCCGCCGCGCACACTCGGCGCGGTAGCCAGCCCGATTATGCACAAGATTCATGAAGGACACCACGGGGTACAGCTATCCACACTGGAAACAGATTACATACGTTATTGGATCGAAACCGGGGCTGCCTATCCGGGAACCTATGGTGCATTGGGCGCAGGATGCATAGGCGGCTATCATAAAAACGAGCAGATTGAAACCGATTATGACTGGCGGGAAACTATCCGTGCCGCCGAATTCATAAAGAACAGATGCGTCTCCTGCCACCAGGGCGCCATGCAGATTCCCACGGCGTTGTCCCACGAAAACGGGCTTTCTTTCTGGCGGCCCGAGTGGGATGATCCCCGACTGAAACGCGCAAGACATCTCGCATTTAACTTATCCCGTCCGGAACTGTCTCTTATGTTGCTTGCGCCCCTTTCCGTTGAAGCGGGTGGTTACGATCTTTGTCGCACGGACGACACCACGCCGCCCGTGTTTGCCGACAAGACCGACCCGGCCTATCAGGCAATCCTCGCCATGTGTAAGGCAGGGGAGAAGCGGCTCGGGGAAATCAAACGCTTCGATATGGAGGGCTACCAGCCGCCTGCCCCGTACATACGCGAGATGGTGCGGTATGGCATCCTGAAGGAATATGACGGAACATCCCCTGTGGACTTCTATGCGCTGGACAGGGCCTATTGGGAATCCTTCAGCCAGGAGACGGCATTGCAACACCCTGCGTATACCCCGAAACCGTAATCACCTGCGTAGTGTCCAGTCGGCGCTGCTGTACTTGGTACGGGCAAGCAGTTTCACTTCCTGTGTCTCTTCCGGCAACAACTCCTCGGGAAAAACGCCCGGAGCAAAAACCTCGCGGATACTTTCGCGCAGCATATCGGGCTTCAAAGGCAATGCGCCGACGAAGGCCTGGTGTGTGCGATCGCCCCGGTACTCCGGACGTTCTTCCGGCTCCAAGAGGTAACGCGACATCATGTCGTGATTCACCTTGTATATCAAGGTACCATGATGCAGACAGGCGTTACGTCTGCGGCGCTGCGCATTCCCTGAAATTTTCAACCCATCCACCGCCAAATCCGATATACCAGCACGGTTTATCACAACACCTGTACTCCGGATCGCCGCCTCCACTTTACCAAGGATATATTCGTAAGAAGCATGCAGATCAGCCACTTCCGGATAAGCATCATAACGCAAGGCTACTGCATAGTTCAGACAGCCGGTTCCCTGCAATACAGCGCCTCCTGCGGAACACCGGCGCATCACCGGTATGGCATCACGCAAGCAATTGAAATAGTTCACCACCTGACGGTAACGCTGGCCGGAACCAATGACCACAAAAGGTACGGGGCTTTCCCAGAACCTTAGTGTATCGGGAGTGCGTCCCTGTTCAACGCTTTCCAGCAGAACCTCGTCCAATGCAAGGTTGTTGGCAGGATCTGGATAAGCAATATCAAGCATTCGCATAAATAAATCACCTTCGTTTTCTGAAGTTAGTAGTGCAAGTATACCAGCGTTCCCAGTAAAGAAACAGCGTAGTTGCATTTTCCTGTTCAATATGGCATAGTATAGCCTAGATTTGGTCATGTCGTGACTGGCGAGTGTCTGCGTGGAGTCAACCACGGTGAAGCGACATGATTCCTGTTCGCCGTTCGCCTGGGCGTTTTTGCAATGAAAAAGGTATCATTGTGTGTGATACGGGCATGGAAAGGTGAACAATGCGGTATACACCAATCGCAGGCGAATATGAAGGTAGCGGGGGGCGGGTTGTTGATTTTCACGGCTGGGGGCTTCCGATTCATTTCACTGGCATTATCGAAGAACATTTGCATGTACGTTCGAAAGCGGGTATGTTTGACTGCTCCCACATGGGAGAATTTCTTATCCATGGCGTAGCGGGTATTGCCGCTTTAAGCGACTTGGTTATTGGCGACCTCATTGGTTTGCCGGTGGGTCGTTGCCGGTATACGGCGCTTTTGCACGATGATGCTGGCATCATTGATGATTGTGTTGCGCTGAAACTATCAGATGAAAAATTGATGCTGGTAACCAACGCGGGCGCCCTGGAAGAAGTGACGGCGCTACTCGCTGATCGTATTCCCGGGATTGAAGATATATCAGAGGCGACTGCAAAAATAGACATTCAGGGACCCCTTGCGCTTGAAGTAATGCGCGCTGCCGGGTTCGCGGATGTACAACGCCTCAAATTCTGGACAGGCATGTGTGTGAACGAAGATATTATTGTCGCCCGTGCTGGCTATACAGGCGAACTTGGCTATGAGATTTATTTGCCTGCAGGTGCTGCGGCTTCTTTGTGGCGGACCCTATGCAGTAATCCGGATGTAATGCCCTGCGGTCTGGGCGCCCGTGACACTTTGCGCACCGAAATGGGGTATCCTCTGAGCGGACAGGATGTCACAAGCAACAGAACACCCCTGGAAGCAGGTATGAGGCGTTTTATTGCCTGGGATTCAGAGTTTCCGGGTAAAGCAAGGCTCGAAGCACAACGCGATGCAGGCGGCTACCAGACGCTTGTGGCGTTGCGCAGCCCAGACCGACGCGCGCCGCGGCATGGTTACATGTTGGTGCAGGACGGCAAACCGGTTGGTGAAGTTACCAGCGGCACCTTTGGTCCCAGCGTTGGCTGCGGCATTGGGTTGGGCTATGTACCGATTGAATTGGCTTGTGAAGGCAGGGTCCTGCAGGCAGGACCCCGTGCCCAAACTGTTATTGTTGAAACACCGCCCCTCTATAAACACGGGGGCGGCCGTAACCCCGTTACACAAATTAAGGTGGAGAGCAAATCATGAACCCGGATACCCTGAAGTACACGGAAGAACACGAGTGGATAATTAACGTGGAAGGCATTCACATTATCGGTATTACCGAATATGCCGTAGATGAGTTGGGAGAAATAACCTTTGTGGAATTGCCCGAGATCGGAAAGAGACTTGAGCGGGGCGAGGATATTGCGGTAGTGGAATCAGTGAAGGCTGCCAACGATATTTATGCTCCAGTTTCCGGCACGGTGGTGGAGGTGAACGACGTTCTGGAAATGGAGCCGGACCTGATCAACCGCGACTGCTATGGGAAGGGGTGGATAGTCAAACTCAAAGAAGTCAATGAAGAGGAATACGACGACCTGATGGACGCCCGTTCCTATCGTGGATATTTGAAAACAGTTGAGGGCTGAATCTGAAATTTCGTTGCGGAACCCTTGATTTACCGCGGAGATCCTTTTATGGATTGGACAGCCGTTACAAAGCCCGAAGAGCAGGACATGCTCAACGCTATAGGCGTGGAATCTTTGGTGTCTCTATTCGACGTGATTCCCGAATCGTTGCGTCTGCGTTCCTGGGAGATGCCTGCGGGAAAAAGTGAATGCGCACTTCAAAGGGAATTTCAGGCACTGGCTGGGCGCAACCGCACCGACCTCGTCTGTTTCATGGGCGCGGGCTATTACGACCATTATATCCCTGCGGCAGTGGACGCGCTTTCGAGCCGTAGCGAATTCTATACTGCCTACACGCCCTACCAGCCGGAATGTTCCCAGGGCACGTTGCAGGCTATTTACGAATATCAATCGGTTATCTCTCGTCTGACGGACATGGAATGCGCCAATGCCTCTCTCTACGATGGCGGTACGGCGACATTCGAGGCGGCTGTCATGGCATCCCGCATTACCGGACGGCGCCGTATTGTGGTTGACGATTCGCTGCATCCCCTCTGGCGTTGTATGCTTGGAACCCACGCGGCGGGATCCGTACTTGAAATCGAGGACGGTTCTGAACCGGTTGGCGATGATACCGCCTGTGTCATTGTGCAGAATCCTTCCTTTATGGGAACGCTTCACGACTACACTGATCTTGCAGCACGCTGCCATGAGGCGGGCGCGCTCCTGGTGATGGCGTTCAATCCTGTTTCGCTGGGGCTGGTCCGGACGCCCGGGGCCATGGGCGCTGATATTGCCGTGGCAGAGGGTCAAAGCCTGGGGTTGCCGCTGGGGTTTGGCGGCCCCTATCTGGGCATCCTCGCTACGCGCAAAAAGTATATCCGTAAAATGCCGGGACGCATTGCCGCCGCTACCACCGACGATGCGGGAAGACGGGGATACGTACTTACCCTGCAGGCGCGGGAACAGCACATCCGTCGTGAAAAGGCGCTGTCGAATATCTGCTCGAATCAGGCATTGTGTGCATTACGCGCGTTGATACATTTATGTCTCCTTGGTAAGCAGGGACTGCAGGAAACAGCGCGCGCGTGCCATGCCAAAGCGTCATATCTCAGGTCGAGGATGGATTTTGCACACATACTGAACAACGGCCCTGTTTTCAACGAATTTGCGGTGCGGCTGCCGCGTAGTGCAGAGGCGGTGACGACGGCGTTGCTGGACAAGGGCTTTCTTGCCGGAATCCCCCTGCATGCGCTGGGACGCGGCGGGCCCAACGACTTGCTGGTGGCAGTCACCGAAAAACGTACACGGGCAGAACTGGACGCCTTTGCGGATGCTCTGCGGGAGGCCTGTCATGAGTGAGATGAAGACTATTTTTGAGGGCAGTATTCCCGGCCGCCACGCCGTTCTGCCAGAACCCCTGGATGTGCCTGATGCTGTTCTGCCCGAAATGTTGCGTCGCAACACGGAACTGGCATTGCCGGAGATGAGCGAACTGGATGTGGTTCGTCACTTTACCCAATTGTCCCGTCGTAATTTCGGCGTGGATTCTCATTTTTATCCTCTCGGCTCCTGCACCATGAAGTACAACCCCAAGGTTACAGAGGCCGTGGCGGCGCTGCCGGGGTTTTCCGGGCTGCATCCTGGCACGTCAATGACACCGGCCTATCGCGACCTTTGCCAGGGTGCTTTGGAGGTGGTGTACGAACTGGAAAAGATGTTGGCGGAAATTGCGGGGATGGCTGCTGGTTGTTTGCAGCCCATGGCGGGCGCCCACGGTGAACTTACCGGCGTACTGCTGATTGCCGCGTATCACCGTTCCCGCAACGACGTGAAGCGCGACACAATCCTGATACCTGATTCCGCACACGGCACCAATCCGGCCAGCGCCGCCATGGCCGGTTTCAAAACAGTGACTATTCCGTCAAATGCCCGGGGCAGCGTAGACTACGAAGCCTTTTCCTCGCTACTGGGCGATCATGTGGCAGGCGTCATGCTGACCTGTCCCAACACGCATGGTTTTTTTGAGCCGCAGGTGGCGGCAATGGCGGAACTTGCTCATGAGCACGGCGCACTGATGTATTACGATGGTGCAAACCTGAATGCCATTGTCGGTCAGTGCCGTCCCGGCGACCTGGGTTTTGATGTGATGCATTTCAACCTGCACAAAACCTTTGGTACGCCCCATGGGATGGGCGGGCCCGGTTCCGGCGCCATTGCCGTGGGCGACAGTCTTGTACCCTTTCTTCCAAACCCCCGCGTAGTCAGGAGCGGCGACACTTATGATCTGCATACACAACCGGACTCCATTGGAAGAATCTCTGCTTTCTTCGGCAACTTCCTGGTAGCGTTACGTGCCTATGCCTATATCCTGGCAATAGGAGGGGAGGGACTTAAAAAGGTCAGTGCGACGGCCACGATCAACGCAAACTATGTGCTTTCACGGCTTAAACAGGTGTGGAAACCTGCCTTTGGCGGCTTGTGCATGCATGAATGCCTGTTGACGGCAGCAGCAATGACTGCCGCCCACGATATCCGTGCGCTGGATGTTGCCAAGGCGCTGTTGGATCGGGGATTTCACGCTCCCACTATTTATTTCCCGCTTACCGTAAAAGAGGGCATGATGATTGAGCCCACCGAAACGGAATCACGAGAAACGCTGGACGCCTTTTGTGATGCCATGATTGAAATAGCGCGGCTGGCCGTGGAAGATCCCGACGCGCTGCACCATGCCCCTGTTTCCCGACCCGTGGGCAGACTCAATGAGGCTCAGGCGGCAAAAGCGCTGGACTGTGCCTGTTTGCCTTGACCCAAACCCTATTCGACCGATAGAAAAAACGATTCAGCGCGCTGGGTTGAGAGAAACCTCAATTCCTCCACTTGCGCATGTTGTAGCGGAATCCGTATACTTTTCTGAGTACCTTCGGGACAATAAAGGAATCATCATGACATTACCTGAAGCCTTACAGCCGTTGCATGGGCTGTTTATGATTAGCGCGTTTGTTTTTGGATCATGTGTTGGCAGTTTCTGCAATGTGTGCGCCTGCCGGTGGCCAGCGGGCGAATCGGTGATTGCGCCGCGGTCGCGCTGCCCGAAGTGTCTGAACAGCATTGCCTGGTACGACAATATCCCGCTCATCAGCTGGTTGATATTGGGCGCGAAGTGCCGCCACTGCAAAACGCCCATCAGCATGCAATACCCGATCGTGGAAGGGTTGACCGGGCTGCTTTTCCTGGGGGTATACTGGCGGTTCGGGTTTGTGATGGCAACGCCGATATACATGCTTTTCTGCGCGTCCATGGTTATCATCACCTTTCAGGATTTGGCGGACTGGACGATTCCCAATGAGATCACCCTGCCCGGCATTCCTGCAGGCATCGCACTTTCCCTTGTGGGCATGGCATGGGCGGATTCCGGCCTTCGCGTTACGGACATCTACGATTCCATCATCGGCGCGGCGCTGGGCGGCGGCATCCTGTTTGCCATGGACCGGGTTACCGTGTTCCTGCTCAAGAAACCGGGGATGGGCTTTGGTGATGTGAAACTGCTGGCAATGGTGGGTGCATTCCTGGGGTGGCAGGGCACGCTGGGTACACTGGTCATCGCGTCCATGGTGGGCAGCGTGGTGGGCGTTTCTGTTATCCTGTATTTCAAACATTTTGGGTCCCCGGAACCAGATGAAAGCGCAGAGGCGGCTGCGACAGAACCAACAGAAACCCCGGATACGCCGGGTAATCCTTCGGATGAAGACATAACGCTGGAGGGGCATTACCTGCCGTTCGGACCTTACCTGGCGCTGGGCGCGCTGGTTTTTCTGTTCATTGGACCGGAAATCATTGACGCCTACTTCTCCATTATTGAACCCACACAAACTATCATGCTCGTAGACTGATTGCGGTACTGGTGCAACATTACATGGAACAACTCGAAAGCAACGGCATCTACCGCATCCCCACGCCCACGCCATTTCCCGTGGGTGCGGCCAATATCTACCTGTACAAAGGTGAATGCCTCACCCTGTTTGATGCAGGCACAAAGACGGAAGCGGCCTGGGGCGTGTTTACCTGTCGGTTGCAGGAACTGGGCATTGCACTGAAGGACATTGAACAAATCATCCTCACCCATCATCATCTCGACCATATCGGATTGAGTTACCGCATCAAACAGGAATCCGATGCGGTTATTTATGCCCACCCTACGGTACGCAGTGAAATCCCCTACATGTATGATGATGCGGTGCTGCGGGCAAATGCGAAACGGGTGCTTGGTGAACTGGGAGTTCCGGACGAGGTGGCACAGCGTGTGGTGGCGCTGCGTGAAATTCATCGGGAACTGCTGGACCCTTTTGTCGTGGATATAGATGTGGAAGAAGGGCAGAAAGTGGGGAAGTTCTCCGTGCATTTTAGGCCGGGACATTCCATCACCGATACGATATTCATGCACGAAAAAGACTGCTGGGCAGTTACAGGCGATCACCTTATCAAAAACGTGACGCCCAATCCGTTACTGCGTCGTCCGGACGAGAAAGGTGTCCGCGCAAAGACGCTGGTGGAATACTGCGACGCCCTGCAGAAAACACGCGCACTGGACGCAACCTGGTGTCTGCCAGGGCACGGCGCGCCCTTTCCCGATCATCGCGCTGTGGTGGACGCCACCTTTGCCCACATTGAACGGCGCAACACACGAATTCTACAGATGATACCCGTTGAGGGAACGACCCCCTATGAAATAACGTGCAGGTTGTTCAGAAACCCATCAGACGTTCAACTGTACTACTGCCTGTGCGCGGCAACCAGTCACATGGAGTTGCTGGAGACACGCGGGATGGTAACCTGTGCAAATCGGGATGGCGTACGCTATTACAGCCCTTCTACCCCCTGATCTGATCAGTCTTCTTCTTTCAGTTCCAACTGTTCATCGTAGGTGGTCTCAATGTCATCCGGCACGATGCCCGGTGCGTCAGGAATGGGAGAAGGAAAGAAGAGTTCCAATTGCTGTTTGCGGATAAAATTATACCGTTTCAGCAGCCGCATGGTTTGCAGCGTGTGGGAAGGGGCGTAATTGTTCTGGGGGGAAATAAGACGCAACATGTCTGCAAGGATGGTGGGAAATTCGATGACATGATCAATGCCGTGATCCTGCAGAATCTTCACTGCCTTGTCCCGTTTATCGTGTGACGCGGAAAACTCGGATACCACCAGTAGAATCTTGTAATCCTGTGAATTAAAGACGCTTTCCGCAATGGTGCGGGTCTGTTCGGACGCCACACGGGCGAACACCGAATTGGATTCGATTACCGACGTGTACATGCGGTCTGCATGCCAGGCGCGCACTTCCACCACAGCCCGCTGGATGGACTGAATATCGCCGGGACGCAGCAGGCAGTCCAATTCACCTTCGATGGCGGGTTTTGGCTGTTCCACAAACAGCAGAGAACCCGCCGATTCCACATCACGCAGGGCACCCTCGAATTGCCAATTCGGAAGCACGTAAAACAGGTTGAGTTCGAAAAACTCCCGAACAAGTTGCATGTTCAAGTCGCTCATGGATTGCCCTTTCCTGTCGCGCCAGCAGCGAGGTCTTTTCCTGTTTCATTGTCCGGCGCCAGTTCCAGAATGCGTTTCCCCACGGCCTGCGCCTCCTCGCGGCGTCCCAATTTATGGAGGGTCAGCCCCTTTATACAGAGCATGTCCAGAACAGTAAAATGTTCATGATAGGCGGCATAATGGGCGTTGGCATCCGCTTTTGTCAATGCTGCCTCAAAATCCTCTAGCGCCGCTTTGTTGTTGCCTTGAAAGAAATAGACTTTGCCACGCAGAAAATATCCGGCCGGTTGATCGGGATTGGCATCAATGGTGCGCTCCATGAGTTCCAGCGCCTTTTCATAATTGGCGGCGGCAGTCTCCGGCAGCCCGCAATTGTCGGCACTGCAGGCAATCAGGAAGTGGGAGTCAAAATGGGCGTAGCCGGACTGCACCACATGCTGTGCAAGATTCATGGCGGTCTCCCATTGGTCTTTTGCCACGGCGCAGCGCGCCAGCCCAAGGATTGCGCGGGCGTCTTCAGGTTTTAACTGGAGCGCGTCCGAAAACTTTTGGCGCGCTTCCTCAACCCGGTTCAACAGCAGCAGCGCATAGCCTGCATCCACCAGCGGCTGGGTCATCATGAGGTGTTTTGATACCTTCTCAAGATGTTCCAGCGCCTCGCCAGCCTGTCCCATGCGCAACAGACATTTGCCTATCTGGTAACGGGCGTTGTGCAACTGGACATCCAGTTCAAGCGCACGGCGGAAACGCGCCAACGCCAGGGGCAGGTCGCCTTTCATGGCGGCCGTGAGGCCTTCCTCATAATAACTCTGGGCTGTTTCTCCGCCGAATAACATGCAATTCTCCTAAGCAAGCAACGCTTCAAAGGCGGCACGCGCCTGTGCTTCCGTGATGTCGGTACGCTGCACTACATTTCCAATGGCATCAGGAACAATAAATTTCAATGTGCCCGCACGCGCTTTTTTGTCTTTCTTCATGGCAGCGAGGGCTTCGTCCACGGGCAACGCCGACCAGCAGACAGGAAGTTTGTACGCTTCAATACAAGCGCGTTGACGGGCAACAAAGTCGTCGTTGACCATGCCAAGATTGCGGGCAAGCACACCGGCGGCATGCATGCCCATTGCGATGGCTTCGCCGTGCAGGAACAGGGTATAGTTGCTGACCGTTTCGATGGCATGGCCGAAGGTGTGGCCATAATTGAGCGTGGCGCGACGGCCATGTTCCTGTTCATCTTCCACCACTACCGCAGATTTGATTTCACAGGAACGGGCAACGGGATATTCCAGCGAGTCAAGGTTGCCGGAAAGAATGTCGGCGGCGTGAGTTTCCAGATAGGCGAACAAATCGGCATCGGCAATGACGCCGTGCTTGATGATTTCGGCACAACCTGAGCGCAATTCCCGTTCCGGCAGGGAATGGAGCAATTCCATGTCAATGATGACTCCCTTGGGCTGATGAAACGCACCGATGCTGTTCTTGCCCAGCGCATGATCCAAGGCGGTCTTGCCGCCGACGCTGGAGTCCACCTGC
>CAZBNU010000005.1:0-1173 GCA_964493075.1 uncultured Nitrospirales bacterium
GAAGCCGTGGTCGGACAAATGGACGGCTAATATTGAGGTTAGTCTTGACAGCGCGCCACAGGGTGAGACCGCTGTATTGCCTAATCCCATGAAGATTTCACAAGCCTTTTCCAAAAAAGGCGGGAGTCTGGTTACAGACCTGTCCACAGGCGCGACACGCTTTACTGTGTCCGAAGATGGCGTGATCACAGATCCCAGAACCAAACTGGAATGGATTGTCGGACCTGACCATGATACGAATTGTCCGGATGCAGAACAGTGGGTCGCGAATTGTAATGTTGCGGGCGGTAACTGGCGCATGCCGACCCGACAGGAACTTGCGACGCTTTATCAGAAGGGTATCGGTGACCGAAACATAGACCCTGCATTCGGAACGACCGGCTGGTGGGTGTGGTCTGAACCACGCAATTCTTTGTCGGTGTGGGGCTTCGACTTCAACGGCGGCCAGGAGGGCTGGAGCTCCCCGGGCCCCTCGCACGACCGCCGGGTTTTTGGTGTGCGTTTGCGAGACTGATGTAGATCATTTGGTTATTTGATTCTTTTCGGGGTTTAGGGGCAGAGCCCCTCACGAATTTTTTTTTGAGAATATGGCATGGCCCAGTACGAATATCTTCCTATATATAAGGCAGCCTTTGATCTTCAACTCTATTGTGAAGGTATAGAGAAAAACTTCAGTTTCTAATATATTGACTGAGTTGTGATCAAAATCCGCGTTGTATTTGTAAAGAGCAACTATGAAAATCGCACATCAATCATGGGTACGCCTGCTGTTTGCATCAGCCATGTTGGCATTGTGGTCGGGAATTGCCTGCGCCTGGCAGGGTTTTGATTGGGATATCTGGCGTGATATCACGGGGGTGGAAGCCCCGAAGGTTGTTTCGCCTCAAGCGGGTGTTCAGGAGTTGACGCCTTTGCTGCTCTCGGACAGCGAGAACAACACGGACCTCGTCAAATGGGATAATCGGCGTAGGGGCATCATCGCTGTGTTGTCCGCATTGCTTGGCGAACCATCCGCGATCCAGCGTGATAGAAAGCCGCCACAAACAGGCGCGCCCGTGCAGGAAGCAGGCTATACCCGTACTTCAAAACTTAGCACATCGGCAAAAAACGAGCCCATTTTTCCGGCTCCTAATATCAATATCCTCATATTCAGTTGATTGTTTTATTCTTTTC
>CAZBNU010000005.1:1183-44794 GCA_964493075.1 uncultured Nitrospirales bacterium
CAGGAAGCAGGCTATACCCGTACTTCTGTGCTGATTCCAGGTGAGGTGGACGACCCCATTACCGCCTATTTGCTCCGTCCTGAGACCCCTGTTAGCGAGCCTGCCCCGGTGATGATTGTGCTGCACCAGACACAGGCACCCGGCAAAGACGAAGCCTGTGGTTTGACTGGCGACCCGGAGATGGCTTTTGCGGTGGAACTCGTACGGCGCGGGTATATCTGCGTTGCTCCTGACGTTATTGGTTTTGGCGGGCGCACCCCGGATGGCTCGGAACCTTATCACGGCGCCCACGACTTTTATCGCAGGCATCCGCAGTGGTCGTTTTTCGGCAAGATGAACTGGGACCTGAGCCGGGTGGTGGATTACATTGAGCATCTCCCCGGGGCGGACGCAGAACGCATCGGTGTTATCGGTCATTCCCACGGCGCTTATGGCGCACTAATGGGCGCAGCCTTCGAACCGCGTATCGGCGCGGTGATAGCCAGCTGCGGCTTCACCACGCTTCGTGCGGACCCGAATCCCGATCGGTGGAGCCACCTCACTGCATTGCTGCCGCGTCTCGGCTTCTACCGCGACGAAATCAGCAAAGCACCTTTTGACTGGCACGAGGTGCTGGCATGCATTGCACCCCGCCCACTATTCAACTGGGCAACCAAGGAAGACAGCATCTTTCCAAATACGGCAAATCTGGTTGAGGTTTATGAACAAGTACACGGCGTTTATGCCCTGTACAATGCTGAGTCAAATTTCGAAGGCCGACTTGCTCCGGGCGGCCACGCCTTTCCCGAAGAAGCACGGGAAGAAGCCTATACGTGGCTTGACAGGCAGTTTCAAAAATAAGGTTTAATCTAAAACAACTATGAATGATAAGCAAAAAAATGGGGACTGCCCTCGGCGCATACAAGTGCCACAAATCACATGTTTAACCTGATGCGCCAGGGCTGTCCCCGCTTTTTTGCGGCTTTGACACATACGCCCGAAAAAATCGGGGACAGTTCCGTCGCCGGGCCTTTACTGCAAGAAACTGCTCTCGCATTAAACCAGGTGCCCATTATTCCCTCCGTCAATATTTGAAATCGCAACGGGAACAGTCCCCATTTTTTCTCCTAACCCCACCTTGGCTTGATAGCGAACAAAATTCGCGTGGGGTACTACTCTGTCTCGCGCGCCAGATGCTCGACCGCATCCAGGATGCGCGCTTCGAGTCCGGTCTTCCATACGTTGGGCATGCCGTAAATCAACTGGGCGCTCGCGCCTTCATAGCCGCCTTCTTCCAGCACCCGCTCGGAGGGCAGGTATGACATGAGGTCGTTCGCATAGCCCATGACAAACGTGTCCTCACCCAGCCGTTCCTTAATGCGAAGGGCATACTCCACCATGACTTCGCCGCCGATGGTTACCAGTTGTTGGTCACCCAGCCGCCACAGCTGCACTGGCACCGGCCATGCCGTTGGCAGACTCCCTTTCCGTTCCAGCCGGTCGAGCATCCATTGATTGCATAGATGCTGATACCCCTCCGTGGTTTCGACTCGTTCCAGGTAGGTTTTCGCATCCGGGGCCGGTTCAAGGTCAAGCAGCACTTCATTGTAGGCTGTGCGAAGATGCGCTTCAAGGGGACGCATGGGTTCTTCCAACACACAGGTTACCGCTGCGGCTAATGTTTTACCTTGTTGTTGCGCCCGTGCAACAGTGCGTCCCAGCCGGGGCATGGCTTTCTGGTCGCCGCCGCACCCGGCGAAATAGAGGGCTGTAGTTCCCGGATAATCTTCTTCGAGAAATGCCTGTGCGAACCCGGTAAAATCGCCACTGAACAGGTTTCCCGCCAAAGACGTCGGATGACAGGCATAGCCGAAAACAATCGCAGCGAGACTGCCGTCCTCCCGTGTCACACGCAGCGTCGGCACAGAGTAGTCGGAAGGGCCAACCGGAACAGTGGCTGGCGTCATGGCTGCTTCGTTGTTGTTGCGGTTGTTGACAGCAATACGGGTGATACCGTTTCCGGAGAATAGCGCGGCAGGCGCAAGGGCGTTCAGCGCTTCACCAACTAAAGTGACAATTTTGTCTTCAAGGGCAGCGGTGTACCGCATGACGGCGGCTTCCTGTTCATCATTCATGGGATACATGCAGCGCAGTGAATCGCCGACGACCGGGCCGCCGTGGGTATGCGACCCGCTCAGGATGATTTGGGCACGGCTTAAACCGTGGTTTAATTCAATACGATCGCGAATGCGGTCGGAGACGGTTTTGGGGAAACCAAGCAGATCGCTGGTAACCAGCACAGCACGGTTGCCTTCCCCATCCTGCAAGGCGAGCGCCTTTGCAAACAGCGGAAGCAATACCCCTTCCGAGGGTTGGGTGCGCGAGGCAAATCCACCCATCCACACGGGTTCGTCCGGGGTAATCTCAACACGCGCTATGCCTGCTTTCCAAGGCGTTTTGAGGCCTGTCTCCTCTGCCTCAATGTTTTGGAACGGCATGAGAAATAAGACACAGAACAATAACACAAAATAAGCAGGTGTGATACGAATAAGCATGACATCATCCTTGTTAGCAGTAACAGCATCAGCATACGGTAGTTATATACAGGGTAATGCCATAGAAGACGAGAAATCAATTATATCTCCCCGAAATATCTCCCCGAAACTGAATGCGGTAGTTATTGGTCACATGTTGCGACAAAGAAACGGAACAGGATAGTATTGACAGTTAAAGCGAACTTCTCGGAAAGGACGGCTACAAAATGCGCATTTCATTACCAACGGTTATCTTTTGCCTCACGTTGGCTTCTATTGGTGTCTTCGCGGAGACGGGCTCCAACTGGCCTCAGTTTCGTGGACCGGGTGCGCGGGGTATTTCCGAAGGGACTGCATTGCCCGTGCAGTGGACTGCTGAGGAAAATGTCGCATGGAAGACCGATATTCCGGGGCGAGGCTGGTCGTCGCCGATTGTCTGGGGAAACCAGATATTTCTGACCACAGTAGTCAATACAGGTGAATCTGAAGAACCGAAGAAAGGCCTGTATATGGGGGGGAACCGTCTTGAGGCGCCGGAATCGGTGCATCAGTGGCAGGTCTACTGTCTGGATGTGGAGTCCGGATCGGTGCTCTGGCAAAAGCAGGTGTATGAAGGCCCACCGCCAGCTCCCATACACGTTAAAAACAGCTATGCCTCGGAAACACCTGTCACGGACGGTGAACGGGTCTACGCCTATTTTGGTAATCTCGGCATCTGGTGTTTTGATATGGACGGCAATGAGGTCTGGACGAAGGCCATGGAACCGCGCAAGATGGCTTTCGGATGGGGTACCGCCGCATCGCCCCTACTGCATGGCGATCGGCTCTACATTGTCAACGACAATATGGAGGATTCCTGTCTGTTGGCGTTGGATAAGAAAACGGGAGAAGAACTGTTGCGTATCCCCCGGGATGAAAAAAGCAACTGGTCCACGCCCTACGTGTGGGAAAACGATCTGCGCACCGAAATTGTCACGCCCGGCAGTGGCTTGGTGCGTTCCTATGATTTGGACGGCAATCTGCTCTGGTCGTTCAAGGGAATGTCCACCATCACCATCGCCACGCCCTATGCGGCCCACGGACTGCTTTATGTAAGTTCCGGATATGTCGGCGACAAACGGCGTCCGCTGTACGCCATAAAGCCTGGCGCAAACGGCGATATCTCGCTGGAACCGGGGGAGACCTCCAACACATGGATCACCTGGTCGCATCCCCAGGCAGCCCCCTATAATCCCACATCGCTTGTGTACGGCGACTATCTCTACGTGCTTTACGACCGGGGCGATATTGCCTGTTTTAATGCCAAGGATGGTTCCGTGGTATATGAACGCACACGGATTCCTGACGGCGGCGCCTATTCCGCATCTCCCTGGGCTTACGGCGACAACCTGTTCTGCCTTAACGAAGATGGCGTCACCTTTGTCATAAAGGCCGGACCTGCCTTTGAAGTGGTAGGCAGCAATCCATTGGCCGAAGACGACATGGGGATGGCCACTCCCGCGATTGTGGGCGATCGCCTGATCCTCCGCACCGCCACCCGAGTCTATTGCATAAGGAATACAGGCGCAAAATAGACCAAATTGCGGGTTGGGTGAAGATTCGCGAACCCGCCTTATATACTATTTCGTATCGATCGGTTTGATGCGCACATTTCGGAACCAGGTTTTGCCGTGGTCGCCCTGGATCATGATGGGGCCGGGTTCGTTGACACCGCGCCGCAGTGCGCCACCGGTTTCTTTGCTGATGGTGACGTTGTCCTGCACCAGTTTATCGTTTAGTTTGACCGTAAGTTTGTCGCCTACGTAACGTATCTCGAACTTGTGCCATTCACCAGGCGCGAGGCTCGCATTTTCCAACGGCGCGTACTGGTCGTACACCGCGCCGGCATCGCCTTTGTCCAGGTTTTCCTTGCCGTGACTGTCGAGAATTTGCACTTCAACTCGTCCTCGCAGATACACGCCGCTGTTGCCGTGGGGGATGGTTTTGTATTCAATCTCCAGTTCAAAATCTTTGAAGTTGGCCACTGTTGCAAGGTCTCGCCCGTTGTCTTCGTCATTGGCCATGACACCCTCTTCCACCGTCCAAAAGTGGTCCTTGCCGGGCTGGCGCGCATTCTGCCAACCGTCCAGCGTTTTTCCGTCGAACAGGGTTATCCAGCCATCCGCATCGGCTGCGGGGAGTTGTTCCAGCGGGGTCAGTTCATACGCTGGGCGCGCACAGCCGGGCATCATGATGCCTGTGACCAGGACAAGTGCCGTGATTATTGCGAGTTGGATTTTTTTGCTGTTCATTTTTTGCATCTCCAGTTGTGTTGAATTGATTGCGACCATGAGGCATCATAGCCACTTGTAGTGTTTGATGCAAATTTTGGCTTGGTAATATTCTGGGCTGGGAAAATGAGGTGGAAGGGGGTGGGTGGGGGCTTTATAACGCTTGTACCGTTTGCCTCATGGAAACCGCCGGAAGATGAATTGTATCAAGCGTTTCATTTACTTGTGCCATCAGGAGTTTCAGTGTTGCAATATCACTTTGATCGATGGCTTGCTTCAACTGTTTCAGGAATTCCTCCTCATCCACGACGCTGCGCACGATACGCGCCAGCAGACCGTGTTGTTCGGTAATGTTGATGAGACAGCCCATTTTTTTCGCAGCAAGGGCGAGGGCACGCTGTGCTTCTTCGACCCTTGGCCTTTTCCACCCGGCCATTTTGTAGGGTTGTCCTTGCCGCTGTTGGGGAGAACATTCTATCCAGTTTTGGAAAGCACGATGCTGAAAACGAAACCCGTATTCCGGAGCGCGGCGGAACCAGATGGACTCCGGTGTCAGTTCGGGTGCTGTAATGGTAACAGCATCAGGCAGACACGCTTGAAGAAAAAGCTCGGTCTCCGCCCGTGTATGATAGTCGTCCCGGGGACAGGGATAGCAGAGGTGAACTACGGTGAACAGTCCAGCGGCACGGCAATGGCGCAGGCTTGCCCGGATGGCGCTGATGCTCATGTTGCAGCCGTAAAAGTCTTCAAGCAGGCGCTGACTTCCAGAGGGCACATTGAAGCCTACGGCGCGGCATCCGGAGGCGAACAATAGGTCCGCCAGGGCAGCATCAAGGGGTTCCGTAAGACCGCCCAGACTGTACAGGGCCATAAAATTTCGCGCCAGCAGGGTTTCCGCGAACTTTGCGAAGGTACTGCTGGATATATGGGATGCCTCTATGTGAAAGGCGCCTGCGCCATAGTGCTTGCCGAGTAAATTCATTTCGGCAAGGAGGTGTGCTGCGGATTTCTGGAGAGGACGTGCAGAACCCTGCGTCAGTCCGTAGCCGGAGGTGCAGGTGCATGCGAAACTGATGGGATACAAGGCACAATGTGCCGGGTGTTTTGGCGTGTGCTTTCTGGTAGAAAAATGCTCCTGTTCTGGCGGTAACAGGTTGCGCACCGGACACACGTTCTTTGGCGAACACGCAACGCCTTTCCGGTTGTGAAAAACCAGACCGGGTATGCGTCCCCACGATTCGGGAGTGTGAATACTTTCGGACAAAGCTACCAGGGCGGATACGGGGTCACCTGTGATGCCGGTGTCTACGCTTGCCAAGTTGCCAAGGGCAGCTGCGCCGTAACGTGTTACATAAGGGCCCATAATCGTCTGGTGTATTCCCGGCGCGCGGTGTCGCAACTTCAAACTGAGTTCTTTGGACGTTTGGTATTCGTCCCGCGTTTCAATGTACCAGGACACCAGGTCAGGGGCAGGGTCTGCCAGTAATATTTTCAGGGCTGTCAGACGCCAGGGTTCATCCTGTACACCATTCGCGCATAGCGAAGGGTTGCTGGTTGATAAATATTGTTGGGCAAAATGATGCAGGAAGCCCGCAATATCTTTGTTTCCTTGTGCGGGAACCGTTGTTTCGGTGGAACAGGACGAGACGGACGCTATAGTTGTCAGGTCGAGGTAGTCTGCCAGCAGTCCTTCGTTGTGCAACATTTCTGCAAGCAATATGGGGGTTGTTTTTGGACATAGCGTTCCAAGGCATGCCGCATGTCCCGGAACAATAACCAATTTTGTGCGCATCAAAAAAATCCTCCCCGTCGGTTTATGTCACCGACATTGAAATCCGAAAGGCCTTAAACTTTGCTGTAGCGCATACACAACATGTGGGTTAAAGGTAAAAACCAACCACCATATATTGAATTTATAGTAACATAGATTCATTTTGGATGCAACAAAAAAAATATTGGCTTCGAAACACGAAAAGCGGGTTCATAGACATTACCCCAAAGGATCGGTTTTATGATATAACACTACCAGTAGATTGGGGATGATGAATAAATACAACATGGTGTGTTTTTCAGTAAAACAAGACAGTAGTGAGTGCTTTCATGGAAGATGGGAAAAAGAAATCTGTTGTTATTTATACCGATGGCGGTTGCGAACCCAATCCTGGTATTGGTGGTTGGGGTGCTGTTCTGATTTATGGTAAAACAATCAAAGAGTTGTCGGGAGGTGAAAAAGATAGCACAAACAACAAAATGGAAATGACGGCTGCCGTTATGGCGTTATCTGCTCTGAGACAACCATGCAAGGTGGAACTCCATTCTGACTCTGCTTATCTCGTGAAGGGGATGACCGAGTGGATTCAAAACTGGAAACGTAAGCAGTGGCATCGTGGCGGTAAACTTGTCAAGAATGTGGAACTGTGGCAGCAGTTGGATGAACTTTCCCGCATCCATGATGTAAAATGGGTATGGGTGCGCGGACATGTGGGTAACTACTATAATGAACGTTGTGACCAATTGGCGGGCGATGCCATACAGGAGCAACGCCTGAAAAGTGAAAGTGCAGGGGAATATGATGAGCAGAAACTATGACAGGTTTAATTTGTGGGGTGGCGGCTTATGAGAACTCCCAACCCTGAGATACACCGACGGTTATCCTTGTATGTGGTTCCCGTACTTATCGGTCTCGGAGGCATTATTTTCGCTCAACAGCTGAACGATCAGTTATGGCGTTCAGTGGCGTTAATTATCTCCATTGCGTTGCCTTTGTATGCTGCGGGAAATTTACTGGCCCGTTTTCGGACAAGTACCCTCGAACGCTTTGGTATGTTGTCTGGCGTGCTGATGCTGATACTGGGGGCGGCATTTAGTGTTTCCGGGATATCAGACAGTATTGGCATGGTGCAGTATCTTGACGAAACCCTAAGCAATACCTTGCGCGTGGTGGGTATGTTGAGTTTGTTTATCGGATTGTTTGTGGTGTTGCTTAGTGTGGCGCGGACCGGGGAGGGCATAGACGAAATTACCGAGCGCTTCCGATTTCTTGCCGAGCATATTTCGGAGGGGTTCATCCTGTCAAGGCCGGACGGCGAAATACGCCTGGTGAACCAGAAGGCCCTTGACATGTTTGCCATGAAGCGCGAGGACGTGGTAGGACACGATGGTCGCGAGCTGGCCTCCACTCTGAATATCAACAGCATTGTCGAGCAGTTGGATAAGCGAGCCGAGGGGGTGGCATCGGAATATGAATTCGTGTACGAGGTGAACGGCGCTGAACGCATCTTTCTGATGAATGGCGCGCCTGTGTTCAATCAGCAGGGACAGCACACATTAACCATGGCCACGTTGCGGGATATTACCGAGCATCGCCAGTTGACGCGGCGTGTGGAAGAGTACGCGCGCAATTTGCAGGATCAGGTGGAAAAGCAGACACGCAAGCTGCATCAGTCCGAAGAGCGTATGCGGCAGTTGCTTCTTTCGATGAACGAGGGCTTCCTGACGGTGGACCTAGACCATAAAATTCGCTTTGCCAATGCCCAGGCACAAGCACTGCTGAGGGCAAAGGAAAGCGACCTCATTGGCAAAAGCATATTTGATTGTGTGGCAGGAGCGGATCGATATCGCCTGTTGAACCTGTTTGCGAGGGCGGTGGAAGAACAGCCCGGCAAGGGATTGCGCCAGGAGATTGAATTGCTGAACAGTGAAGGCGTGGGGGAGCCTACGGTGGTTGGTATCGCCTATCTGAACACTATGGAGTCCGAAGGCCGGGGGTATTCGCTGGTAATTACGCAGGTGGCTGAACTCAAGCGTATGCAGCAGCAATTGGTACTGCGCGCCCGCGACCTTGAACGGGCAAATGAGGAACTCCGTCAGCATGACCGTGCAAAGGACAGTTTTCTGTCTAATGTGAGTCATGAACTGCGCACCCCCCTCACCACCATTCAGGGGTACATTGAATTGTTTACGGAAAATACGCTGGGACAGATTACGGATGCACAGCGTAATGCCCTGCAAATCATGGAACGCAACGCCAACCATCTGCTTACCCATATCAATGAAATGATTGAGTTCAGCCGCATGCAGATACGGGGCATTCAGATTGTTAATAATCTGTATGATGCCTGTGCATTGGTGCGGGATGCCGCAGGCGCCATTCATCCATCCGCTCTGGACAAAAATATCGAGGTCGTGGTGGAGGCGCCCGGCGAAGCGTTGTATTGCTGGGGTGATCGGGAAAAACTGATCCAGACCTTCGGTATATTGTTGAACAATGCCGTGAAGTTTACAGAGAAAGGCGGCCGGATTACTGTGTGCGTTAGCTGTGAAAAACAGCACGATGTTGTATTTACAGTAAGCGATACCGGTATAGGCATTTCCCCTGAAAATCACGAGAAAATATTCACGCGCTTTTTTCAGGTGGATAGTTCCAAATCCCGGCAGTATGAAGGGGCAGGCATCGGTCTCTCCATTGCCCGAAACATTGTGCTTGCGCATGGTGGTGAAATACACGTTAGTAGCGAGATTGGCCACGGCACCACCTTTTCAATATATCTTCCCGGTGCTGTATTTGACAACCATGTGGAAGTGGAAATTGCCGCCGAACTGGCGCCCTGCAACATGTTGGTGATCGCTGATACACAGGAAGCGCGGGAAGCGTTGTGTTCTTTTGCGCCTATGAACAGGGGCAACATATTGCTTGCGCCGAATGGGTATCAGGCGGTTCGACAACTAGGCGAGGAAAAGGTAGACCTGGTTATTATTAACGATGCGCCCGCTGATGTGGCGGGCCAGGCCACGCTGCGTGTTATCCGGAAACAGCCCGCCACCGCCGCCGCGCCGGTGATCATATTGACGAATGAGGGCGGCGATATTATTCATCAGGTTATAGATGATAGGGGCACCCTGCACTTTATTTTCAAACCCTGCTCCGCCAAGCGCATCGTGAAAAAGATGCGTAAGGTAATATCTGGCGCTCCGGACTTGTTTGAAGAAAAAACACTGGAAGCCATGTATCAGCCGGCTCAGGACAGGCCCTTCGTGCTGGTGCTGGACAGTGACCCCGGTTTTCTCGAGTGGGTGGAAACAGCGTTGCGCCACGCCAACATAGAAAGCAAATGCATCTCTTCGCCCGCACAGGGACTGGAAGTGGCAAGATCAGTCAAGCCTGATCTTATCGTTATCGATGCAGACACGCCGCCCACACTCGGAAATACCGCGATTGAACTGTTTCGCAACGATGAAACCACAAGCGGTATTCCCATTTATGCCATGACTGGCGTGAGCGTCACTGAATCCACGGAAATTAACACCCGCGACATTGCAGGGGTTTTACGCAAACCTTTTCCCATTACGGAGATCACAGGCATATTGAAGGGAAATTTGTAATGCCGCACTTTGGAATTGGCCACGTCGCTATATGTTCATCATCGCCGAAAAAAATCACTTTGTTGAATCAAACGCGGATGCGTTAGCCTACTCAGCAAGTGTTATGTAGTTTGGATTTAAGTCTGGATTTGGACTGGTTGCACATATCCAAATCGTGGAAACTTGTTATGGCCAGTATATGTTGTACTGCGTTGTACTCAATCAGGGCTTATTTTTCGGTGGTTGCTGTAAAAGATATAGTATAACCCCATGAAAGGCGAAAAGTGTTTAGTAACACGCATGAACATTATATGCGGCGTGCCATGCAGGCTGCCGGGGAAGCGTTGAATTGCCGGGAGGTGCCTGTGGGATGCGTTGTGGTACATGAGGGGCACATTATTGGGCGCGGCTATAACCAGCGAGAAATGCTTCAGGATCCTTCTGCACATGCGGAGATGATAGCTATAACTGCTGCGGCGTCTTATCTTGGCAGTTGGCGGCTTGAAAACACGCAGTTATATGTGACGCTGGAGCCGTGTCCCATGTGTACTGGCGCAATTATCCTGGCGCGAATCGAAGCGGTGTATTTTGGCGCCTACGATCCCAAGGCGGGGTGTTGCGGCACGCTGATGAATTTGCTGGAAGATACGCGTTTCAATCATCAACCGAAAGTGCAGGGTGGAATTCTGGCTGACGAATGCGGCGCTATGTTGACGGATTTTTTTCGTAGTATCCGGAAACCGACCGGTCGATTGGGGGAAGGCGAAATAACGTGACCGCCTTCAGCTCATATCTTTCATTTTGTTGACAAGACGCGCTTCCACAGCGGGGGTTACATAGTGGCTGACGCTTCCACCAAAGCGCACAATTTCTTTTACCTGCCTCGAACTCAGGAACAGATAGGGTTCACTCGGCATCAGACAGACTGTGTCCACATGGGGATTCAGTTTCTGATTGTTTATGGCCATGGACAGTTCAAACTCGAAGTCCGAGATTGCACGTAGCCCCCGTATGAGCGCTATGGCGCCCGACTGTCGTGCATAGTCCACCGTGAGGCCGTTAAACGCTTCAACAACTACCTGGGGTAGACTGACAGTCATTTCTACAAGCATTTCCATACGCTCTTCGACGGTGAACATGCCGATTTTCTGGTCATTGCATGCCACCGCTACAATGACCTTGTCAAAAATTTTGGTTGCTCGTGCAATGAGATCAAAATGTCCCAGAGTGGGGGGGTCGAAACTGCCTGCATATAAGGCAATACGATCAGTCATTTACAAATGCTCCTTCCTGTGCTGCTGCCAAGGCAGCCTCATACACCTTGCGTGTTGGCACGCCATTATTCTCCGCTATTTCATGGCACGAATCAAACTCAGGGGCGACGCAATGTACCTTGTTTCCCATCAGGCCCACTTTGACTTGGATTGTTCCCCAAGTGGTGCGTACTTTTCGCAACTCACGATTCAATACATAGCGCTCTTCTTCACGCATGCGCACGCCGAGGGTTCCGCTCTGTGCAAAAATAGCATCAAGTACATCTGCCCTGTACTCTTTCCTACAAAGCACGGTGAGGCACTGGGCTGCACGTCCTTTCTTGGCCATTACAGGGGTAATAAAAGCGTCGCGGGCGCCCGCCTCCATTGTTTTGGGAATCAAAAGCGCGGTCAATTCCGGGTTCATATCGTCAATTACGGTTTCAAGAATGCAGACCGATTCAAACGCCGGAGTATCAGCAATGGACTCCCCAAGAAATACGCGCAGCACATTGGCGCGATCCGGCAAATCGCGCGTCCCCGCGCCATACCCTGTTCCGGTCGTTTTCATAAGCGGCATGCCGCCAAAACCCTCAGCCCATGCTTTTGCCAGGGCCACGCCAGTGGGTGTCGCCATTTCTGCGTCAATGTCCCCTGATTTCCAGGGGATGTCGCACAACAGTAACGCGGTGGCGGGGGCGGGAACCGGCATGATGCCGTGGTCGCATTTTACGGTGCCGCTGCCTGTTATCAGGGGTGAGCAAAACACCCGTTCTATTCCGAGGTCGTGCAGGGCCAGATTCGCGGCTACAATATCAACAATCGAATCCGCTGCACCCACTTCGTGGAAATGGACTTTTTCAATGGCAATGCCGTGTACCTGAGCTTCAGCGTTCCCCAGCAGTTCAAAGGTTAGAATTGCTTTCTTTTTGACCTGTTCGGGCAGGGCAGCCGACTCGATGATCTTTACAATGTCGGGAAAATGGCGGTGCGGCTGGTGAACATTCGGGTCCAACAACACCTCGAACCGTGTCGCCTGTATTCCGTGCTTGGAAAGGCGTTCGGCTTTTACGGAAACGCCTTCAAGGGACATGCTCTGTAAGGCTTCTACGATATTTCCAATAGGTGCGCCAGCATCAATCAGTGCTGCCACGGTCATGTCGCCGCTTATTCCACAAAAACAATCCAGGTAAAGCGTTTTCATATCAAGGTTTTCCGTCTACCATACGGTTTATGGTACATGCTGCCACAGCAGCGCCAAAGCCGTTGTCAATATTGACTACGGTTAAGCCTGTGGCGCAGGAATTAAGCATGCCCAGCAACGCCGCCAGCCCGTTGAAACTACTGCCGTATCCGATGCTGGTTGGCACTGCAATAACGAAAGTGGATACCAGTCCTGCCACTACGCTGGGGAGCGCGCCTTCCATACCAGCGCAGACGATAATGACGGTTGCCGCCGCAAGACGTTCACGCTGGTCAAGCAGGCGATGTAGTCCGGCTACGCCGACATCGTAAATACGGTCAACGGGAGAACCCAGTGCTGTGCAGGTAACGGCCGCTTCCTCGGCTACGGGTATGTCGCTCGTGCCAGCACAGACGATTGCAATGGTGCCGCTGGATTGTGGCGGGGCCTCTTTTGTGATGGTAAAAGCGCGTGCTGCTTCGTGATAGACTGCATCGGGAAGCAGCGCATGCACGGTATGATACGATTCCAGTGTGCAACGGGTTCCCAGCACGTTTTGTCCCCGCCCGTACATGCGTGCGGCGATTGCCGCTATCTGTTCAGGTGTTTTCCCCTGGCAGAAGATGGTTTCGGGATATCCCTTTCGTAACAGTCGGTGGGTGTCCACTTTCGCAAATTCCATATCTTCGAAGGGGAGGGAACGCAGTTTTTCAAGTGCGTCGGCAGACGACAGGGTTCCCGAAGAAACGTGGTTAAGTAATTCCAATAAGTGTTTTTCGTTCATATAACTATTAACTCGCCTGAAAATAAAAAACGGTGATGTGGACTGTTTTTACGGGTATAACGACAGGTTATGTAAGACTTTTTACGGGGACAAGTGTATCACATTTATGTCTCAAAGCGCATGCTACTGCGCAGTTTCCAGTTGGCTTTGTGCTTCCTTCAGCAGTAGCAATGCCGCTTCGTAATCCGGTTCAACGGTCAATGCTTTCGTCAAAGATAAAATTGCCTCATCCCAGTTCTCTCTCGCCATAGCGGTTCGTGCCAAGTTATACAGCGAGTAGACGTCATCCGCCTTCTGCTGGAGCGCCTGCTCGTAAATTGCTGTAGCAGCATCTATATCACCCTGTTTAAACAGCGCGTTTCCGAGATTGTTGTAGGCGAGGAGGAACCCGGGATTACTTGCAATGGCCTTTTCGTAATAGGGGATTGCGGTTTCATAATTGCCCTGGTTGGCGTAAAGATAGCCGAGGTTGTTGAGTGCTTCAGTGAACTGTGGTTTTAGTACAAGTGCTTTTTCGTAGTGGGCAATGGCGTCGTCGTAATTTTCCTGCGCAAAATAGACGCGCGCCATGTTGTAAAAAAGGGTGGCATCCCCCGGCGTGATGGTAGCGGCCTGTTGAAAATGATGGAGTGCTTCGTCTAAATGGCCAAGATCAAACAGTACATTGCCAAGGTTCACGTGTGCCAGCGCAAAACGAGGGTTCGATTTCGTTGCCTGTTTGAAATGAAGAACGGCCTTCTCAAGATTGCCCAAATGATACAACTCATATCCCAAATTGTTATGAATCGTCGCGTTATGCGGGTTTTGATCAAGCCCCTTTCTGTAGAGAGCAATGCCTTCTTCCTTTTCCCCCCGTGTGATGTAAAGGCGACCGAGGTTTGCATAGGCAACGGAAGCATTTGCGCCGAGTTTTAGCGCTTTCCAGTATTCGGCCTCTGCTTTATCATCTTCACCTGAAGCGGTGTATGCCATTGCTGTGCGTAAATGCCAGGTACTCTGGTCAGGAACGTATCCCGTGGGATTAAGGCGAAAGAGCAGGAGTAATATCACGAGCATGCTGAAACCAAACGCTGTTCTTCCCACGCTTTTAGCACGGAGGGCTTCGAACAACCAGACAACGCCCACGGCGCTGAAAAGAAGCATGACGGGAATGATGGGCACGCGGTAGCGTCCTGCAACGAAGTAGATAATGACGGACAGGAAATAGGTTCCTACATATAGCCACAATAGTATAGTAAGGGCAGATGTATGCCTTGCTGCGTTTTCCTTATGCTCTCGGATGCGGGATATCGTTACTGCGGATCCAAAAACAAACAGGGCGGCGAACCACGAGAAACCCGGGAGAAGACGGAGGACACCTGAAAAGCGCTTGTCATATTCCATTACCGTATCGTTGGTGATTTCGTGGGGGCCCCAGAAAAGCAGTGCTTTGGTAAGCATATTTTTCAAAAACATCCCCGGTTTTTCTTTGATGAATTGAAATGCCTTTTGATAAAAATAGTGGTTTGCCTCAGAGAAGGTAATTTCTGATTTCCCTTCTTTTGCTGCAATGCCACGCACAATTGCCGGATAATCAAAGCATGTCCAGTTTTCTATTCCTGCCAGTTCCATGAGTTCGGGGATTTGCGGTTCCACCAGCGACGCTTCAGGATGATTGCCGACGTACAGATTGATGCCGCCGTAAGAGGAAATGAAAACGACATCTTTTGCTACCACATAGTTTCTGATGAAAGCAGGGGAAAGCACGGTCACACAGGCGAGGGTAAGTGCTGTCAGGGAAAGAGCGGTCTTGCGGTAACCGCTATGTTTTTTCAAAGATACGGACAACATCCAGCACGCGAGGACAGGCGCAAAAAGCAGGACATTCGGGCGGAGTAGGGCGAAACAGCCCAGTAGCGCTCCTGCCAGCGCCGCACGAAGAAGCCGTGGGGATGCCAGCCAACGTTCCAGTGTCAGTAGAAGGCATAACAGCAAAAACACCACAAGCACCGGATAGGTCAGTAATCCTTCAAAATAAGGGAAGGCCCAGTAAGTTGCCATGAGCAGACCTGCGGTGAAGCCGACCGCATTGCCGAAGAGGCGCTTGCCGAGGAGATACAACAGTAGGGCATTGACAATTCCAAGCGCCATTTGTACCACACGGGGTGCATAATCGTTCACCCCGAAGAGAATGTAAATTGCCGACAAGAACCAGGGATAGCCAGGTGGGCGTCCGTGGGGGGTTGACGTGATTTCGGGGTCGTTTACTCCCGGCGGCGGTGTCCAGTCGCCTGTGGCAATGCCCCGCGCCCAGTGGGCGTTATATTCCGGATCATATATAGGATGGCTGAAAGAGGGGTCGTGAACAATTTCTGTGAAGTAAGCGACTCGTAACCCGACGGCTACGAATGCAATAATAGCCGGAAGAATGTAGTATAGGTATCGCTTGTGAAGTTCAGATTCCATTCTTTCCTTCGTTTTATGAATCCGTAGGAAACCAGATAAAGTTATGCGTTACCGGTGTCGGTCATTGTAGCATCGAAACGGGCGGTTACGGTGCTCGCAAGTCCGCCGCGAGGCTTGCAGATTATTTCAACCTTCATGCGTCTGGGACGGCATGCGGCAACTAAATCCTCAAGCATGCGGTTTACAAGATGTTCATACCAGATGCCCACATTGCGGTAGGATAACAGATAGTATTTTAGAGAGCGCAATTCCAGGCATTGCTGGTCAGGTACATAAGATATGATTACCGTTGCAAAATCAGGAAGACCGGAAAAGGGGCAGACCGAAGTGAATTCATCGGTTTCCGTAACAATTTCCATTTCCCTGCCTGACGGCGTGTTGGCGTATTCATAAGGGAAGCACTCGAGACATGCCACATCTATACCTTCCACGCCAACGAAAGGAAGAGTCTTGTCCTGTGCGGCAAATTGTCTGGGGGCGGGTGGGTTTGTGTCCATAAGTATTTGACTCCGTGAATTGATTGATATTTGGCGCATTATAGTAACGCTTTGAGAGGTGTAAACCCAAAAAAGAAACAAGCCACTACACCTGATTCGGTATTGCGGCTTGTGTGTTGGTAGAATATGGTGCCGGAGAAAGGACTTGAACCTTCACGCCCTTGCGAGCACATGGACCTGAACCATGCGTGTCTGCCAATTCCACCACTCCGGCACTTGACGACGCATACTCTACTGAAAAAAACAGGGGAAAGTCAATTTTTTTATATGATGGATTGCGATTTGCTTGTTGTTTCAGAAAGGCTTGTGGCATACTTACCACCCGTGAGTTGTTATTCTGGACGTGTTTTTAGATATACCGGTGAAGGAGTCCAAATCGGAAATGACCGATGGGCATAAGACCATAGAAGAACAAAAAAAAGAACGGGAGTTTGCCCGGGAAAACCGGAAACGTATAGTTCGTTTTGTGGTGGTTTTTGTGTGCATAGCTCTCGCCTTGTTGATTTCATATCGTTATGCACGGCATACAAGGGCGAATGATCGCTATCTGTTTGAGGCCGCCAGAGATACTGCCTGGGTGCTTGACAGGGTCGGCGATGCTGAGTTGGAGCCGTATACCTATGGCAAGAAGAACCCGCAGGAAATACGTGCTGAGAGGGCGGCATGGTTACAAGGGCGGGCTGAAGCCACGGCTGAAGAGATTGCAAGGGCTGATGCTTCTCCTCTGTCGGCCTGGGAGCGCTGGGCGCATAGGGCAATGGAGGCGCGGCGCAGCCCGAACCCCCGTGAGAACGGGCCACGGGTGCAGTTTGTTTTTCGCCACGGCATCTCATCCCGTATTTCCGTGCTGTCAGGCAGAGTAAATGAGATTGAGAGCAATCTTGAAATAAGTGCTGCAGAAAGAAAAGAGCGGTTAATGCCGCTTCAGGAAGAGTTGCAGCGATTGCGCGACGAGCAACGCGTTTTGCGTAGCCAGAAGGGTGGGCTTGATAAGGATGAAACCCTGGCGTTCTCCTTCATTCTTGTCCCCGAATGTGGTGCTATCGAAATTATGGCCATATTCCTGGCCGCTGTAATTGCGTTTCCGACTACATGGCGGAAGCGTATGGTTGGCATTGTTGCAGGCGCTCCCATCATGTATGGCGTTAACATCTTTCGGTTGACAGTGCTTGCCATTGTGGGTGCGCTTGACCAGAGCAAAGGGCGCATCTGGTTTAGCTTTGCACATGAGTATGTGTGGCAGGCCGTCTATATTGTCTTTGTTGTGGCAGTGTGGCTGCTTTGGGTGGAGTATGTGGTGAAAGGGAAGCGCACATGAACAATGGAACGAGCAAATGGAGTGTGCCCATCTTTTGCGTAAAATTTATTGTTTTCGTTGTGGTGTTGGTTGTTCTGTGGTGGTGGCTTGTGTTGCCCACTTATGGGAAGTTGCTGCTTCAGGTGACAGGTATGCCCTTAAAATACCTGTTTAAGATGCCTATCGAATCGGGGGCTATCATTGTGGACGGCGTTTTGAATACCAAGACAATTTTGGAATTTGTTGTGGATGGCCATCGACGTGGTATGCCCATTGCCCTGCTTGTTACCAACCTGCCGCCTTATGTTGCTCTCGTACTGGCGACTGCAGGCATCACACTGAAACGGCGTATTCTGATACTCTTCTACGGGTGCGGCATCCTCTGTTTTTTTCATGTGGCATTTATTATTTTGGCGTTGCGTTTGTCCAATGTAATGACGCCTGGCAGCGAAATCCCCACGGCGGTAGTCCAGTTCTTTTTGACTTTGCCTTTCATGTTGTGGATTGTCTTTGCCTATTGGGGAAAACTCACTGCGTTCTTTTCTGACAGCCCAGAGGCAGTGCCGCAGGACTCAAAGCCAGCAGATGATGCCACGGACGTTTCTGGTTCTTGAAATCTCCCAGCGTAGGATCAGCGGTTATTGCCATACTTCGTCGCCGGGGCGGTATTCCACCTGTTTGTTTTTCATGAGTTCTTCGTAGTCGAGCCATACGGGCCGGAATTCTTCTTTTACAAAAAGGTGTGCCTGATCTGCATAGTGAGGGCTTTCGGCGTTTATGGTTGCGCTGCCATACTGGTGTATCGCGTTTGAGTGTACGGCGCCGTCGGCATCCCAAGTGACCATTACAATGAAACAGTCCCCGGCCACGGCACGCAGATACTCACCATTCCAGTGACCGTAAATGCAACGCAAGGTGTCGGGACCGCCCGCGACCGGCAGACTTTCTTTACCCCTGATCAGGCGGTTGATTTCATGCCAGGGCACATCTACCCGTCCATATTTCTCCTTTAACTGGTGAGCGCGCTCCACAAATATTTCCCCAATGTCAGGGATGGGATTGCCGAACATTTGCGCCCGAATAACCGGCTCCATGGAAAGGACGGAAATGGCGGTTCCTGTGCTGTCCAGTTCTGCGGCACCGTCCCAATTGCGTAGTATTTCCAATGCTTCCTGAACAACGGGGTCATCGTCCTTGATGGTGTCGAGAATCTGCTGCCTGAGTGTGGCGGCGGCAGATGCTTCAGAATAGCGCTTGTCGAGTTTGTAGGCATAAAACTCTTCTTCAGTGATGCTGTCATCGCCTCCGTAGAGTTCCAGTGCGCGCAGGGCACGGTTGGTCATAATGTCGGGATTTTCCACACCTAGGCTTTCTGGATAATCCGCTGGGTCGGGATTGTCATCGCCGGTGGTGGTGCGGAAAGGCGTAGAGTTACAGTTCTGGATAAAACCGCTGGCCGGATTTTTTACTTGAGGTAATTGCTCAAAGGGCAGATATTCTGTCCAGAGTAGTTCGGAGGTATCGCCGGGAAGGTAGCCACGCCAGTCATACCGGTCGTCGCGAATAGGCAGCAAGGCATTGTAGAGGTACCAAATATTTCCGGTTTTGTCGGCGTAGCCCACGTTGAAAGAGGGGATTGCACGGATACGCATGGCATTTTCAAATTCTTCAAAACTACGTGCTTTACCCATGCGGTACCACTGCTCCACCTGCCGGATATCGCCATAGCCGGCAAAACGGATGGCATAGACCCCGTGTGGCCTGCGAATAACCGGACCGTGTACAGACCAGAGGGTTTCGCGTGGGATGGGGACGCGGAGGTTGCCCCACAGTTTGACCTCCATTACGGCTTTCCCTTTTTCCAGTTCCAGGTATTCGCCGTCGAAGAGATATTTATCAGGATCGTCGGGATGCATTTCCAATACATAGATATCGCATAGGTCGGGTAGGTTTACCGTATGTGCCCAGCCCAGGTCCGGGTTGTGTCCATGAAGGACGACTGGGCTTCCGGGAAACACGCCGCCGATAATGTCCATGCCTTCTTCACTCTTCATGCGGGCTTCATACCAGGCCACTGGTCCTTCGAAGGGCTGGTGTGAATTTACCGCCAGATGTGTTTTTCCGTCCGGGGTGCGACTGGGCGAAACGGCCATCGTGTTCGATCCAATAGGCAGTCCTTTGCTTAAGGTGCCGCCGGAACGTGCCTGCTCAGGACGTGATACTTCTTTTGTCCGTTCAGCACCCATGATTCCTTTTATCTGCCTTTCCATGCCAAAGAAAAATGGGGTGCGCATGGCGAAGCCCGTGACAATGTCTTTTCCTGTGGCTGGAAGCAGACTGGTATTCGCCTTTTCGGGATGCAACGCCATGTAGTGATTGAAGCCTTCTGCATAGGCCTCACAAATGGCGCGTGTCTCCGGCGAAAGCTGCTTTTCGTATTCCCGCTCCACAATATCACGAAAGCGGAAAAGATGATACAGATAGTCGAAGGGAACGCCGGAACGCCCTGCCATAGAGGCATATTTGCCCCGTCCCATTAGGAAGGTTGCCCAGCTGTTTTCGAAGTCATCCTCTATTTGCGCCCAGCCGAGGCCGTATGCACAGTCTGCATCCGTTTTACCGTAAATGTGGGGGACGCCCCAGGTATCTCGGATAATGCGGACATCATATTTGCCCGGGGGCGGAATGAGGGATTTCAGGTCAACGGCGGGCGGTTCCTGGCAGCCGGAAATAAAAACGATGGTTACTGAAAAAACGACGGCCACTGCCAGCGTAGGGAAAAGTCTTTGTCTCATTGGCTATCCACTTCCTTTATTATGAAGGTAAGAATCATCACATGTGCTTCAAGAGAAACCCTTTGCCTTCAGGTTGCATGCACCTCATAAGACCATAGAGTCTTTCATAAAGTTTCAGGGTAGGGTTATCCTGTTGACCGGCGTAATTGCGGTTTTAAGGTACGGGTGGATACCGGGCTTACTGAACGGGTACAATACCTCAGGCGGCAAATCTTGTAACAACCAATTAAGGAGACTATTCACATGGCAGTTGCCTCAGTTATTATCCCCGACACAACAGAAACTCCCGCGTACAAAGTTGCAGATATGAGTCTGGCATCTTGGGGACGCATTGAGATAGAGATGGCCGAAAAGGAAATGCCCGGATTGATGGCGATACGGGAGCGCTATGCACCGCAGCAGCCGCTTAAAGGCGCCCTTGTAATGGGGTCGCTGCATATGACCATCCAGACGGCGGTATTGATTGAAACGCTGGTTGCCTTGGGCGCCGAGGTGCGCTGGGCCAGTTGCAATATCTTTTCCACACAGGACCATGCCGCCGCAGCTATTGCCGCCACCGGCGTTCCTGTGTTTGCGTGGAAGGGCGAGACACTGGAGGAATACTGGTGGTGTACCTATCAGGCCATGCGTTTCCCCGGCGATCGGACGCTAAGCATGATTGTGGACGATGGGGGAGATGCTACCTTACTCATTCACCGCGGCTGCGCTCTGGAAAAGCATTTTGTGGAAACTGGCGAACTACTTCCCATTTGTCGTGATAACCACGAAATTGAGGTAGTGGACACTCTGTTGCATCGTATTCATGGTGAAGACCCGGATTACTGGCATCGTGTGGCGGCAGGTTGGGTGGGTGTTTCCGAAGAGACTACCACGGGCGTGCATCGCCTGTATCATATGATGCGGGACGGCAGCCTTCTCACGCGCGCCATGAATGTGAACGACAGCGTCACCAAATCGAAGTTTGACAACCTCTATGGTTGCCGCGAATCCCTGGCGGACGGCATCAAGCGTGCCACGGACATCATGGTTGCAGGTAAAGTGGTTGTGGTGGCAGGATATGGCGATGTGGGCAAGGGATGCGCTGATGCCATGCGTGGGCTGGGCGCCCGAGTAATAATCACTGAAATAGACCCCATTTGTGCGCTGCAGGCGGCCATGGAGGGGTATCAGGTTATGAAAATGAACGATGCAGCGGCTCTGGGTGACATTTTTGTTACCTCTACTGGGTGCTGTAATGTTATTACCATAGAACACATGGAAGCCATGAAAGATCAGGCTATTGTGTGCAATATCGGTCATTTTGATTCAGAAATCGACATGAATAGTTTGGAGAAGCGGTCTGATATTAGAGAAATCAATGTCAAGCCACAGGTAGATAAGTTTGTATTCCCAGATGGCAAGGAAATTATCATGCTGGCCCGTGGACGTCTGGTGAATCTGGGCTGCGCCACAGGGCACCCCTCGTTTGTTATGTCCAATTCCTTTACCAATCAGACCCTTGCACAAATCGCACTGTATACGGAATCGGATAAATATGAAATTGGCAAGGTCTACACGCTGCCAAAGGCATTGGACGAAGAGGTGGCGCGGCTTCATCTTGGAAAGCTTGGGGTGGAGCTGGACACATTGACAGACGTACAGGCCAATTACCTGGGCGTGCCTGTTGAGGGTCCCTACAAACCCGATACCTATCGGTACTAAACGCAATCGTACTAATGCGGGCGTTGCCAGCAACAACCTGGAACAACTATGGATTATAAGCAAAAAATGGGGACTGCCCTTGGCGCATATGGGGGCTGCGAATCACATGTTAGACTTGATGCGCCAGGGCTGTCCCCGCTTTTTTGCGGCTTTGACACACACGCCCGAAAAAATCGGGGACAGTTCCGTCGCCGGGCCTTTACTGCGACAAACCGATCTCGCATAAAATCAGGCACCCATTATTCCCTTCGTAACTATTTGGAATTGCGACGGGAACAGTCCCCATTTTTTCTTCGTATCGGTACTAAACGCAATCGTGCTATAACACTCCTTCATGGCGGACGCAGTGAATACCAAGAGTCATAGCGGTGATAAAATAGTGGCAATTGACGGCCCTGCCGGCGCTGGGAAAAGCAGTGTGTCGCGTCGGGTTGCTTCGGAACTCGGACTTGCCTTCCTTGATACAGGGGCCATGTATCGGGCCGCTACTTGGCGTGCGTTGAAACTTGGTGTGCCGCTGGATGGGCCGGAGGCCCTGACACAATGTACTGCTGAAATGCGTCTTGAGATGACGGAGACGGATTCAGGGTTACTTGTTAGTGTGGATGGCGAGGACGTTTCCGAAGTAATCCGTACACCAGAGGTTACGCGCAACATTTACAGGCTTGACCAGGTGTCCGGGGTGCGCCGCCATCTTGTGGAACTACAGCGCATTTTTGGGTGTCGTCGCCCTACTGTGGCGGAAGGCCGTGATATTGGCACCGTAGTTTTTCCCGTAGCCCGGTGCAAGATTTATCTGGATGCTTCACTGGAATGTCGTGCAAAAAGGCGTGCGCTTGAATTGGAGGCAAAAGGGATGCCCGTGGATTTTGAGGCGTTAGTCGAAGAGATTCGCGACCGTGATGAAAAGAGCATGACCCGTGCGGATTCTCCCCTTCGACGCGCCGATGATGCTGTTCTCGTGGATACCACCACTATGGACCAGGAGCAGGTTGTGGCACGGCTGGTTGCCATGGCACGGGAACGTCTATGTCAGCAGTAAGCGCACAATACCACTGGGATTTTATCCCATTTGATGTTGGCCGTGCCGATGCCTTGGCGCAGGGCAGCGGTATTTCCCCTGTGCTGGCGCATTTGCTTTCATTGCGTGGTGTGGAAACACCCGAAGATGTTCGAGACTTTTTGTATCCCTCCCTGTCACAATTGTCAAATCCCTTTGAACTGGACGGCATGCGTGCCGCTGTAGACAGAATTATTGAGGCAAAGGAGCGGAATGAGGCGGTTCTTGTTTTTGGGGATTATGATGTTGATGGCATTGCCGCCGCTGCAATTCTGAAGCGAGGGCTTGATCGGTTTGGCATACGGCGGGTGGTCTGCGATATGCCGGATCGTTTCGCGGAGGGATATGGTCTCACGTCTGCCCGTGTGGAGACGGCAAAAGAAGAAGGATTTTCCCTGCTGATCACCGTGGACAACGGTATCAGCGCGCATGAGGCTGCAAGCCGTGCCCGCGAACTTGCCGTAGACCTTATTGTGACGGACCACCATTCTATTGAGGGTGATCTTCCGGATGCTGTCGCGGTGATCAATCCCAAGCGGGGTTCCAGCGACCATGTTGCAGCATTTATTTCGGGGGCTGGGGTGGCATTTAAGTTGGCATTGGCACTGAACGGATCGCCCAACGATTTGGACTTGGTGGCGTTGGGCACTGTTACTGATATTGTGCCGCTCCTCCGCGAAAACCGTGTTCTTGTTGCGCTGGGTCTTCAGCATATCAAGAAATACAGACGACTTGGAATAGAGGCGTTGGCCAAAGTGGCAAAATTTGATATTGCCGATATGGATGCTCATAAAATAGGCTTTCAACTGGGACCACGATTGAATGCAGCCGGACGTTTGAACACGGGGCATGCCGCTCTTGAACTTCTTATGCTGGAGAGTAGTCAGGAAAATGAAGAACAGGCTGCTGCCCTGGCGGAAGCATTGAACAGTGCAAATGAAGAGCGACGTGCCATTGAACGTGATATTTATGACCAGGCAGTAGAAAGTCTTGACGCTTTTGTTACGGAAGAACAGCGTTCCATTGTGGTGGCAAACGGGGACTGGCATCAGGGCGTTATCGGCATTGTTGCTTCCCGTCTCCAAAACAAGTACTGGCGGCCAGTGATTGTTTTTACCATGGGGGATGATGGTTGCTGGCACGGTTCCGCACGCAGCGGCCCGGGCTTTAATATGGTGGAAGCACTAAACGGATGTTCGGATTTGTTGATTCGTTATGGCGGTCATGTTGCGGCGGCGGGCATGTCCCTTGCCCCGGAACAGTTGGACAGTTTCCGGGAGCGTTTTGAAGCGGAGGCGTTGCATCAGTTGGGGCCGGGAAAACTTCAGCCATTACTCAATATAGATGCGGTTGTGTCGTTTAGTCAGCTCGATGCGGCATTTGTGCGGAGTCTGGAGCAGTTGGAGCCTCATGGGCAGGCCAATCACGAACCCGTTTTTTGTGCTGTGGATGTGGATATTGTGCCCCAGTCGCTTCGCGTACTGAAAGAACAGCATTTGAAATTTACTGCGTTACAGGGAGATACCCGGTTAAGTGTGATTGCCTTCCGCATGGCGGAGCGATTTTATAAGGAATCTCTGCCGACAAAAGCGGATATTGTATTTACCCCACAGATGAACACTTACAACGATATTACTGAGGTGCAACTGGTGCTTAAAGATTTGCGTCAGGCGTAGTGGTAAAAGAAAGCGGGGGTCTGAAAATTTGCTATAGGAGGGTATAAACCGTTACCGTATAGCGGATTACGGGAGCGTATCTCCCAATAAAAACGGGAAATCTGTGCGCCTTATTGTATATTAGGCGCTATCATGCACAACTATTAAAGGAATCTGAGATGAAGAAGTGTTTTGTTTTTTCGAGTATTGTACTGGCCTTTGCCCTTGTTCTTGGAGTAGGTGTTGGAGAGGCTGTTGCTGAGGATGATACTGCCGAGGCAGCAGGGGTTGTGCTTGAGTCTGATACGGATAAAATCAGTTATGCAATTGGACAACAATTCGGCACGACTATCGTACAGAATGAAATTGAAGTCAATGTTAAGGCTCTTCTCAAGGGTATGGAAGATATGCTGATGCAGCAGGAGCCTGCGCTTACGGAAGAGGAAATGCAGGCGGCCATGATGACGCTGCAGACGAAAATGGCAGCCAAAAAGGAGGAAATGATGGCGGAAATGCAAGCGGAAGCAGGTGAAAATCTGAAAGTAGCCCAGGCCTTTCTGGAAGAGAACAAGACAAAAGAGGGCGTTGTGGAGCTTCCCAGCGGCCTGCAATATATGGTCGTTGAAAAAGGCGAGGGCGATCCGCCAGCAGCAACCTCGAAAGTTAAAGTACACTACCGCGGCACCCTGTTGGATGGTACCCAGTTTGATAGTTCCTACGACCGTGGGGAGCCGGCCACTTTTGGCGTAAATCAGGTGATTGCAGGGTGGCAGGAAGCGTTGCAGCTGATGTCGCCCGGCGGCAAGTTGAAACTGTTCATTCCGCCGAATCTGGCTTATGGCGAAAATGGCAATGCCCGTATTCCCGGCAATTCACTGTTGCTTTTCGATGTTGAGTTGCTTGAGATATTGCCGGAATAAGCGGTTTTTTGTGTGTGATAATGGCGCGCTGGTCACGGTGGCCAGCGCGCTTTTTATAATGGAGAACCAAGTCGGATGGTTGATATTCGCGGTTTTCAAGGGCTGCGCTTCGATGCGGCCATAACAGGGGCGTTGGATAACGTATTGACGCCTCCCTATGATGTGATTGATAGTGGTGAGCGTCAACGCCTGGCAGATTCCTGTCCCTACAACATGACCCACGTTATTCTGCCCGTGGCTGAAGGAAGTGAAACAGCCTACGAGAAGTCGGCGCGCCTGTTTCATGAATGGTTGGCCTCTGGGGTTTTATGTCCCGATACCGAACCATCTCTTTATTTATTGAAGCAGCAATTCACAGGGCCTGACGGTGCGGCTTTTGAACGTAAGGCTTTCTTTGCCTTAATGAAGTTGCCGGAGCCTGATGAGCACTATATTCTGGGGCATGAACGTACCTTTGACAAACCCGTGCAGGACCGCTTTAACCTGTTGCAGGCGGTCCAGGCCAATCTGGAGCCGATTTTTGTCATGTATTCGGACCCGGCCAATCAAGTGGCGGGCAGGTTGTTCCAGCCGCTTGCGACCGAAGCGCCTTTGCTGCAGGCGAAAACCGCTGACAAGGCTACGCAGGAACTATGGCGCGTTGCCTGCCCGGAATATCTGGTGCAGCATTTCCTGAATCAGACCCTGTATATTGCCGACGGCCATCACCGTTTCAAGACCGCCTGCGCCTGGCGTGATGCATGTCGTAAGAATAAAAGTGGGGGAGAGGAAGTGTTTCAACCCTACGATTATATTATGGCGGGCTTTGTAAGTTTCGAGGAACCCGGTCTCAAAATTTATGCCGCTCATCGCGTGGTTCCGAAGTCTTTTGATGTTGATTTCGGCAGCATAATGGCGAAATTTCAGGACTACTTTGAATGCCGGCAGTTGACGAATGCAGGTGGGGTAGCAGGACTGTCACAGGCTCCTGCCGACGCATGTGTTTTTATCATGCACACCAAAGAGGATGGCGCCTGGCTGCTGACGCTAAAGGAAGACCAGCGGATAGCGTTGGTGGGTACGGATCGAAAACCCGCCTGGCAGGCGCTCGATGTGGCGGTCTTGCATCGTGGTATTCTGAATCAACTGCTGGGTATTTCAGATAACGTAGACCTTATTTACGAGAAGGATGGCGCCACGGCCATATCTCTTGTGGAACGGGGTGAGGCTGCCCTTGCGTTTTTGATGCGTCCCACCCGCCCGGAACAGGTACGTGACTGCGCAGAGGCATTTGAGCCGATGCCTCAGAAATCCACCTACTTCTTTCCCAAACTGCCTTCAGGCGCAGTAATTTATTCGTTGACCTGAGATTCGTCAGGGAGGTGGGTTCCGCTGCGCTTCACCCAGCCTACAATTCAATACTTTGTTTGGTCTAAAGGCTTATTCCGGTACCTCCACAGAATCCTCCATAGTCAGCTCGCGGAAGTCTTTGAACCGGTGGAAGGTCATGAAGTTGGCGTCGTGGTTGTTGCGTGCGCCGCCGATGCCGTCGTTGTAAGCGGTGCGGCATGCGGCAATGATGTCGTTGTCGTCAAAGCGCCAGTCCACGTACTGAAATCCATGGGCTTCCACATCGGGATGGTATAACAGAATGCAACGTACCCCCCAGATATGCAGGTCTGGGGAACAGGTTAGCGCCAGTGTATTTCGGATACTACCCGGCTTGCCAGCGTCCTCGTGTTTTTTTAGCACAACAGTGGCGAGTGACCAGTACATGTTGCTTTTCTCGTCATAGCGGATGGTGAACTTTTTGGCACCCCCGGCAAAGTTTGTAAAGCCTGTTTCGGGGTCAAAGGAAGCGGTTTTTCCGTCGTCACTCACCGTAACGATGGCGGCTTTTTCCGGACAATAGGTAGTGGCCACGCGCAGGATATTCAGCATTTTACCGTCGCGGGTTACCACGGCATTGCCCTCCAGCCAGCCGCCAAAATCGCCGTCCAGCCAGTCGCGATCTCCTTTAATAAAATTACTGAAGGTCCAGTTGGTGGCATTAAGCAGGTCGGCCTCGACCGGTACGGACAGCATCCCTGCCATATAGCGCAGTCCCCAAAGGGTACCGCCGGAAGCGTCCTCGAATGCGCGCCAGAGCCGTCCATTATGTTCAATCACTGGCATGGGCGCGGTGTGGTACTCTCCTTCTGGCGTCAACAGACCCGTTTCCGGTGTGTCCGGCGAAGTCCAGGTTTCCCCATTGTCATCGGAACGCCTGATGACGATGCGCCCGTGATGTTTTTCCACACCCATGATATAGGCGGCATTATTGTGGACGAAAACCTTGGGCCAGAAAAGGCATTGCAATTGGGTCAATTCCTGCCAACTTTCGCCACGGTCGGAGGATCGGAACACCGCCGCTGTAGCGCATTCATGCTCGTTGCTTTCTGGTCCGAAGAAATCATGGGCCGCCAGATAGTCGCCATTGGGAAGCACAGTCAGACTGGGCGAACCGATATAACGACCTGTCGCCTGGGGCACATGGTCAATAACCACACCGGGCGGGAACGCTGTGGGCGGTGTTTTCAGGTGGATGTTGCCTGCTGTCATGATTATCGGTTGTATCAGGCCATCGGTATCATATTCCAGTTTGTCTATGGCCACCTGGCGCGTGGCGTGGAATGGTCCGTTCCCGCGCTGGTGATTCCAACGGTGGTAGACGATAAACCAGGTGTCAGTGCCGGGATAGTTCAAAAAAGAATGATGTCCGGGGCCTTTGTGGTCATTGTCGCTTTTGAGGAGCGCCCCCTGATAGTTCCAGGGCCCGGTAGGGTTGTCCGATGTGGCGTAGTGGACATTGTATGAGGCGTCGCGTGTGGATCCATTGCTGTAGGAAAGGTAGTACATGTCCTGCCGCTTGTGCATGAAAACGCCTTCGGTAAAATGGGGCGGTGTTTCCACTTTGACTTCCTGGGCGAAGCTGATCATGTCCGGGTTTAATTCAAACACGCGCAGCGTTGCGCCGGCGCTGCCGCCTGCATAGAAATAGGAAATGCCCGAATCCGGATCAGTAAACACCATGGGATCAATCGCCTCAAAACCGTCGCCCCCGGTAAGAAGCGGCTTTCCTGAATCCACAAAGGGGCCCGCGGGATTATCTCCTACGGCAACCCCGATGCGGGATGGTGTTGGATTCTGCGGTCCCACGGAATAGTAAAAATAATAGGCGCCTTCTTTTTCGGCGATGCAGGGTGCCCACGCTCCATGTTTCGGTGCGCCATCGTCATCAATCCATTTCACGTCCTTGAACTCCAATACAGGGCCGTGTTGTTCCCAATGCTGCAAGTCCTGTGAGGAATAGGCGTAGAATTGATGGATGGGTCGGGCATAATGGGTGGGATATATCCAGACGGTGTCGCCTGCAAGTATGACGTGTGGGTCAGCGCCTGGCAAGACTGGATTCAACGGTGGCTCCGGTATTGCCGCAGAGACATATCCTGCGATCCCAGACACCCCAAAGATTAAAAGTAGAATGTTGCATTTAACGCTTTTGATCATCATCTTTTCCTTGTTCGTTTTTTCTGCAATTTCCAAAGCCATTACAGTATAGGGTATGGGTTACAACATTTCCAACATTGATGGGGCTGATCAATTGACTTAACCGTCGCCTGAAACGTATCATAACAGGATACGGACGGGTGTCTTTCTCATTTAATTCTGGAAATAAAACTTGTATGGCACGAACTATTGCTGTAGCAAATCAAAAAGGCGGCGTTGGTAAAACGACCACCACCGTGAATCTTGCGGCTGCGCTGGCTGATATGGGTCGGCGTGTGTTGCTCATTGATATGGACCCACAGGGCAATGCCACCCAGGGCGCGGGCGTGGATAGGAATGCCTGCGTCAAAAGCGTTTATAATATGCTGGTGGAGGAGTTGCCCTGTGAGGAGGCGGTTATTGATACGCCCTACGAAAATCTTTCGGTGGTGCCGTCCCACCGGGATTTAATTGGCGCCGCCGTGGAACTGGTCACCGAAGAACAGCGTGAGTTCCGGTTGCGAAATGCAATTGATCCTGTGCGCGACCGCTATGACTACATTATTATTGACTGCCCTCCGTCCTTGTGTCTGCTGACGCTGAATTCGCTGGTGGCTTCTTACGAGGTTGTGATTCCGCTGCAGTGCGAATACTATGCGCTGGAGGGGCTTACCGAGTTGCTGCATACCGTAATTATTGTGCGGGAAAATCTGAATCCGAAACTGACGATTTCAGGAATCCTGCTGACCATGTATCAGCATACCAACCTGTCCAAAAATGTGGTTGACGACGTTCGCGGCCACTTGGGAACCAGCGTATATGAGACGGTGATACCCAGAAATGTTTCGTTAAGTGAAGCGCCCGGTTTTGGTGCGCCCATAGTACATTATGCTAAAAGAAGCGCCGGAGCACTGGCTTACCAGGCATTGGCGGAAGAGGTAGCGGCCCGTGAATGATATAAAGAAAAAGAAACTTGGCAAAGGATTGGGGGCACTGCTTCCTGAACGGCTTCCAAACGCTTCGGCCCGGCGTTCTGCTGCTGCGCCGCCAGCGGAATCCAATCCTGATTCCGACCATGACCGTGTCCTGATGCTGGACCCTACGGTTATTGGCTCGAATCCGCGTCAGCCCAGGCGGGTTTTTGAAGAGGAAGCGCTGCAGGAGCTTGCAGAATCCATCCGGCGCGATGGTGTTCAGGAGCCTATTATTGTCCGCAAGGTTGGGGACAACTACGAGATCGTATGTGGTGAACGCCGGTGTCGCGCCGCAGTAATGGCGGGACTGGAAACGCTTCCTGCCGTGTGTCGAGATGTGGCCGACAGCGAGATGCTCAAGTTTGGCATCATCGAGAATATCCAGAGGGAGGACCTTAACGCCATAGAACTGGCCCTGGCCTATAAAGAACTGATGGCGGAGTACAAGTGGACTCAGGAACGGCTCTCTGAGGAAGTGGGCAAAAAGCGCGCCACCATTGCTAATACCATCCGCCTGCTGCAGCTTCCCGAAGTGATTCAGGAACAGGTGGCGGATGGCACGTTGAGCATGGGCCATGCCCGTGCGATTTTGGCGGTTGAAGGGGTTGCCGCGCAACTCGCACTTGCCCGAAAAATTGTTTCCGGCGGCCTGTCAGTTCGCCAGGCGGAACAACTTGCCGCGAACCTCACAACGAAGAAATCTACCAAGAAAGAAAACATTGCCAGCAAGCCGCCCCATATCATAGCACTGGAAGACAGGCTCCGTCGTCGTCTTGGCGCCAAAGTGGCGGTGAAAGAGCAAAGCGCCGGGCGCGGCCGTATAGAGATTGAATACTTTTCTCTGGACGATCTGGAACGGCTTCTGGCGCTCATTACCAAGATTTGAAAGGACACTGACGGTCATGTTTGATATCCGACTCTTACGAGCAGAACCCGATACGGTAAAAGCGGCGATGGCCAAACGGCGCGCCGATGTGGATGTTGATGCCCTGCTGGAAATTGACGGGAAACGGCGTGCCGCCATTTACGAACTTGAGCAGTTGCGCGCCCAACAGAACAAGGCAGGCGAATCCATTGCCGCGTGTAAGAGAGCAGGAACTAGTGCGGAAGATGTTATTGCGGAAATGAAATCCATTAAAGATCAGATTGCCGCAATTGAGGAGCAGGCGCGTGAACTTGACGAAGCACTGCAAACGGCATTGTTGACACTGCCGAATATTCCCGACAAAAGTGTTCCGGAAGGGGCAGATGAAAGTGTAAACCGCGTGGAACGTACTTGGGGAGAGCCACCCACGTTCGACTTTGAAGCGAGAGACCATGTGGACATTGCTGAAGGTTTGGGCATTGTTGATTTTGGTTGCGGCACGAAACTGGCAGGTGCGCGATTTACATTAAGCCGTGGTGTGGGTGCGCTGCTCGAACGGGCGCTCATCAATTTCATGCTCGATATTCACACCCGTGAACATGGCTACACGGAAATGTCGCCGCCGTTTATGGTGAACTCTGCTTCCATGCAGGGAACGGGACAATTGCCCAAATTCTCAGCTGACCTCTTTAAGGTGGAGAACACCGATTATTGGCTTATTCCCACGGCGGAAGTGCCTATTACCAATATACACCGTGATGAAATCCTGGACGCATCGCAATTGCCCTTGTACTACACGGCACACACCCCTTGTTTCCGCAGCGAAGCAGGCTCTTACGGCAAAGACACACGCGGCATGATCCGAGTACACCAGTTCAACAAAGTGGAGATGGTGAAGTTCACCACGCCAGAAAGTTCATGGGAAGAACTGGAGAAGCTTACTGCCAACGCCGAAACCATACTTCAGCGGCTTGGTCTTGCTTATCGCGTGGTGACGCTGTGTACCGGCGACCTCGGATTTTCGGCGGCCAAAACCTATGATTTGGAAGTGTGGCTGCCTGCGCAAAACACATACAGAGAAATCAGTTCCTGTTCCAATTTTACGGATTTTCAGGCGCGACGCGCCAATATCCGCTTCAAGCGGGATAAAAAACCTGAATTTGTGCATACCCTTAACGGTTCCGGCATTGCAGTGGGCCGCACGGTTGTTGCCATTCTGGAGAATTATCAGCAGGCTGACGGCAGTGTGCTGATTCCGGAAGCATTGCAACCCTACATGAACGGTATGAAGGTAATTAGTGTCTGAGTGGACGCATCATGTTCATCAGACGAATGCAGGATGACATCATGACAACACACAACAGCCCTTTATATGAAAAAGCAGCGGATATACTACGCAATACCACAAACGCAATAGCCGTGACCGGCGCAGGGATTTCGGTGGAAAGCGGCATTCCGGATTTCCGGAGTGCAGGTGGTCTCTGGACACGGTATCCTCCAGACGAATACGCTACCATGGATGCCTTTCTACGGGATCCGGACAAGGTCTGGGAGATGTGGTATGAACTGGCTGAAACGCTAAGGGGTGTTAAACCCAATCCCGGTCATTATGCGCTGGCAAAACTGGAGTCGCTTGGTCATATCAAAGCGGTTATTACGCAGAACATTGATGCGCTACACCAGCATGCAGGCAGCAACACCGTCATTGAATACCACGGGAATGCCGACCAGATAGCCTGTTCCGCCTGTTTTCGTCACCGTGGCATGGACCTGAGTCAGCGCGCCTTGGGCGCACCCCGATGTGAATGCGGTGGTGTCATGAAGCCAGATGTAGTGCTTTTTGGTGAGGTGATTCCTGAATACGCACTGAAAACTTCCGACATGCTTGCACGGGGCTGTGATGTGCTGATCGTGGTCGGCACTTCTGCCCAGGTCTACCCCGCCGCAAGTCTGCCCTACCTCGCCAAAGAAAACGGCGCTACCATCATAGAATGCAACACGGAACCCACCAGTTTTACCTCGGTAATCACGGACTACTTTTTACAGGGTCCCGCTGGTGAAACACTTCCCGAACTGGTGGCCCATGTAACTGGAAAAAAGTAAGCCCGGCAGTAATTACTTGATTTTTTCGGGCATTCTTGCCCTTGGGTGGCGCCTCACTTTGAAAACCGAACTTGTTTATCCGGAATACTTGTTTTGGTTTAACTGTTAGACTCTTTACATTTACGGACGTAATAGTTTACAATATATCAATTGAAGAAAGAACCGTTGACATGTTCGTAAAGACTACAGGGAGAATGCAAGCATTATGGGTGTTTCGATTAACAGGGAGTTGGAACTTGAGCAGCCGATAGAGGATATAAAACATGAGGTCGTGTTGAATATCGTGCGCACAGCAACCTTGATTGCCCAGAAGGGCGCGCTGATATTTCGGCGTTTTGATTTGACGGAAGCGCAGTTTAATGTGTTGTTTGCGTTGAAATACAAGAAAAGTGATTGGACGCAATCAGACCTGAGCAAGCGTCTTGTGGTCACCCGAGCTAGTATTACCTCAGTGCTGGACAAACTTGAGAGTAAGAATCTTGTGAAGCGGCAGGAGGTGTCCGGCAACAGGCGAATTTATCATGTTTCGCTTACACGTCAGGGTGAAATGCTCATCAATAAAGTTGAACCGATTTACCGTTCCGGAATCCATAAGGCATTGGATGTACTGTCAGAAGAACAGTGCAGTGAACTCATTATGCGTCTGGAACAAATCCGTGGACAGGCGGAGCAGGTAGCGTAAATGTGCTGCCGCCTGGTTGAGTCTTTCAGTTGAAGTCGCGGGCGATCAGCACTGCTGGTTGTCACTGGACCATGCGATGGCGGTCATACAAATATCATGGCCGAATACCATTGCTGTTTACCGGGCATTCTGTGTGAATGCCGTAGGAAAGAGAGGCCAATATGATGCAAAACAGAGTATCCACTCCCCCGTTGCGGGAGGACCAATTCAAGAAGCGGGGGTTCTGGGCGTTGGTTGCCACCCAGTTTCAGGGTGCATTCAATGACAATCTGTATCAGTACATCATCATTTTCTATTTATTGAGCCAGTTTCGTGATGTGCCCCAAGGCGCAGAAGAATACAGGTACTTTGGGTATTGGCCTTCAAGTACCTTTGTGCCTGCTTTCGCTAACTTTCTTTTTGCCCTGCCTTTCATTATTTTTCCCGGCATTTTTGGGGCGCTTGCAGACCGTTTCAGCAAACAGCGCCTTGCCGTCGCCACGAAGTGGCTGGAAATCTGTGTAATGTCCCTCGGGGGGATTGCCTTTTACCTGGGGTACACACCGCTTGTCTGGGGTATCCTGTTTCTGATGGCCACCCAAAGCGCTCTCTTTGGTCCTGCGAAGTATGGCATCCTGCCGGAAATCCTGCCCTCATCCCGACTTTCCTGGGGGAATGGCGTTATTCAAATGGGCACCATCATTGCGATTATAGCCGGTATGGGACTGGCGGGCCCCTTGTTTTTGAAAATACAAGACCATATCTATTTTGCATCTCTGGTGTTGGTAAGCCTGTCCGCCATCGGCATTGCGACTTCCTATTTTATTACTCGTCCGCCCGCCGCCAATCCCAACATGCCCCTTCCCAAAAATCCTCTGATGCCCTGGCAGGGCATGGGCAATAAGTTTGCGGCTATACGCAAAGATCGGCTCCTGTTTTATACTGTTGTCGGGTATGTCTACTTTTGGTTTGTGGGCGCACTGGCCCGGCAAAATATGTTCAAATTCGCTGAGATCAACCTGATGATTTCGGAGGACCGTACTTCCTATCTTTTGGCCGCTATTGCCATCGGCATCGGTGTTGGCGCATTGTTGGCCGGTTATCTTTCGCGGGGCAAAGTGGAGTTGGGACTGATTCCTGTTGGCGCTTTGGGTATGACCTTGTTTTCCCTTTTATTGGCGTTTCCAGCGGATGTTCATCGTGCCACTACGATTCCTCTTGCACGATTTATCGCAGTGCCCCTCACCGGCGGCGCATCGGGTTTTGCTTCCAATCTGGCCGCAAATGTGGGTGGGCATTATCTTGTGGTGCTGCTATTTTCGCTGGGGCTTGGCATGTTTGCGGGCATTTTTGGTGTGCCACTGGCGGCGGCGATCCAGAAACGTGCACCGAAGGACATCAAAGGGGGCGTGATTGCCGCCGTGAACATGCTTACCTTTGTAGGCATTGCCCTGTCTTCACTGGTATTTCTGGGCCTTGAAAGCATGGGGTTTTCCGCATACAGCGTTTTCGGTTTCATGGCATTCAGCGCTCTGGGCATTGGCCTGGTGCTTTGCGCGTTCAAGCCCATCATGGCTATACGCATGGTGTGGTGGTGTCTTGACGGCACGCTTTTCAAGTTGAAGGCATCGGACCGTCATAATATTCCAGAGGAGGGCGGCGCACTGCTAGTGTGCAACCACGAATCTTTTGTGGACGCCATGGCCTTGCAGGCAGCGTTTGACAGGGAAGTATACTTCGTGGTTGGCGGGAATTTGCTGAACACCCCTTGGTTGCGCCGCTGCGCCCAGTGCATGTATATCATCCCTGTGGATGAGAATGAAGAACAGGCGATGACGGACGCTGTTGCAGAGATTCGCCACAAAATTTCACAGGGTCATCTGGTATGCGTCAACCGTTCGAAGCAGTTTGTTCGTGATGGCTGCGAACTGCCCTGGTATCAGGACTATACAGTCTTGACTCGGGATTTGAACGTGCCTATTATACCGGTGGCCATCAGCCGTCTTTGGGAAGTGCTCTATGTATTCCGCGAGGGACGCATACAATGGCGGTTTCCCAAGGTAATGCGTTTCCCTATACATGTATGCTGTGGTGAGCCGGTAAGCGAGGACTTGGCGGCCTGCCGGATGCGTGATGCGGTGCAGCAGGTCAACGTGGACGGGTATATGCGCAGAAGTTATCGCCACGATGTTCTGCAATATGGCTTCATCAGCGTGGCACGTCGTTTTTTCTGGCGCATGAGTATGGCGGACCTCATGACCGGTAAACTGAATTATTTCAAAACGCTGGTCGGTACCATTGCCTTGGCCAGAAAATTCAAGCCTATCCTGGGTCAGACACAGATGGTTGCCATACTGATGCCGCCCACCATCGGTGGTGCGCTTGCAAATCTTGCAGTGCAGCTTATGGGTCGTATTCCGGTTAACCTAAATTATACTGCTTCGAACGAAATTATCGGCGAATGTGCGGAACGGTGCAAAACCACCCACACCATCACCTCCCGTGCCTTTCTGGAGCGTGTACCGTTGACGCCTCCGGGCGAGTCGGTTTTTCTTGAAGACATTAAGCAGAGTGTTTCAGGAAAAGACCGGGTAATGGCTATGTTAATGGCGGTTTTTATGCCCAAATTTCTGTTGTTGCGAATGCTGGGAGCAACACCCAAAACAAAAGACGACATTGCTACGGTGATCTTCTCAAGCGGCAGTGAAGGTATTCCTAAAGGCGTGGTGCTGACGCACCGAAATATCACCACGGTGATCGAGGGGTTGCGGGAGATGTTCCCTCACGACAAGAATAGTTGTCTTGTTGGATTCCTGCCTTTTTTTCACTCCTTCGGCTTTTCCATCACCTTGTGGGCCGCCATGCTGGAAGGATTACGGGGTATTTACCATCCCAATCCGCTTGAGCCCAAACCCATCGGGCAGCTTATTAAGAAATACGGTGGTTCCATCATGATTTCCACGCCAACCTTCCTGCAGGGATTCATCCGTCGTTGTGAACCGGAACAAATGCTTAGTCTGGATTGTGTTATTACTGGTGCGGAGAAACTGCCCGACCGCATCTGCGAGGCCTTCCGTGAACGTTTCACGAAAGAACCCATGGAGGGCTATGGCACAACCGAATGTGCGCCCGTGGTTTCAGTGAATGTGTTTGATTCCGAGTCGCCGGGTTTCTATTTGCAGCACTGCAAGCACAACACCATAGGCCGTCCTTTCCCGTATCAGCTGGTGAAAGTCGTAGACCCCGGAAACCATGAAGAACTTCCTGTTGGCGAACCGGGCTTGTTGATGGTCAAGGGACCGAACATTATGGCGGGTTATCTCAACGATCCAGAACGAACGGCAAAAGTGTTGCACGACGGCTGGTACGAAACTGGGGATATCGCCGCTGTTGATGAGGATGGTTTCATCATCATTACGGACCGTCTTGCCCGTTTCAGCAAGATTGGCGGTGAAATGATTCCCCACAACCGCATTGAGGAATGCCTGCATACTCTGCTTGAACTTACCGAGCAAACGCTGATTGTGGCAGGCGTAGCTGATGAATCACGGGGCGAGCGGCTGGTGGTGTTGCATACTCTTGATGACACCCAACTTGCCGAACTTAAAGAACGGCTAAAAGACTGCGACTTGCCTAACCTGTGGCGTCCCCGTCCGAACTCTTTTTATCACATTGAAGCAATCCCAGTTCTTGGTACCGGAAAGATGGATATCAGAAAAGCCAAACAAATGGCGATTGAATTGGCGGGGACATAGGTGATCGTAAAATTGCAGGAGAGGGTGTGCCACCCGGATGAAAGGTTTTACTCTGGCGAGTCACATTATGAAAGTCTGCGCGTTACGGAAGGTTGGGTTTTTCTTGCCCTTCAGTTTCAAGGGTTTCCTTCTCTTCCGCTTCATCCCTTAATAGCTTTACTTCCAGCGGTGATAGCGTATCCAGATGAATATCTCGTTGTGGGAACGCAATGGCAATGCCTGCTTCCTTGAAGAGTTTGTCTATGCGGTGACGAACATCGCTCATGACCACTCGGGCATCCGAAAACGGGGTGATATCTACCCAGAAGAAGGCGGCAAACTGGAGGGCGTTGTCGCCAAAATCTTCAAAGATAACCTTGGGTTCCGGATCTTTCAATATCATTCCGTGTTCCGTAACGGCGCGCATCATTAGTTTTGCTACGTCGCGTGTGGGGGACCCATAGGCCGCGCCTACGGCGACTCTCAGCCTGATTTTCTTGTCGGTCAGCGTCCAGTTGATTACATTATTTTCCAGAAATTTACTGTTTGGGATGAGCATGTCAATGCCGGAGAAGAGTTTCAGGCGGGATGCGCGTGCGCCGATGTTGGTGATAATGCCTGTTTGTCCATCCACATCCACCCAGTCGCCGATACGGATGGGCTGTTCGCCCATGAGAATCAGACCGCACAGGAAGTTATTGATGAGGTTCTGTGCGCCAAAACCGATACCGAGGGCTATAGCGCCGCCGAGGAAGGTGAATATAGTCAGGGGTATGTTCACGTAGTTCAATGCAAAATAAATGACAATAATGAACCATGCATAGTGGGAGAGTTTCTCAACAATCAGCACCACATTTGATTCCACTTTCCAGCGATCCTGCATTAACACGCGTAGGAAACGGATGGCAATGTGTCCGCCGACCAAACCGACTACAAGAATGATGATCAGGTAGAAAAGTTTACGACCAGTAATGGATTCGCCGCCGATCTCTGTCAATTCTCTGTCAAATCCGGTGGAAACGACAGTATAGGCCCGCTTTACACTGTCACCAATGCGCTCCATCCAGTTCTGTTCCAATTGCCGTGCCCGCACATCCATGATAATGCGCTCGGTCAGGTTTATCACCTGCGCCAGACGCATTTGAATACGGGTGCGCAACGTCTCCCGATCGCGTAATACTGCTAGTTGTTGTTCAATAACGCTTTTGTTGCCGAGCGCCTCAGTCCAGTTGGCCAGTTGCGTTTCGAGGGTAGTAATCTGGCTGCGCAGACTCATGGCGCGTCCATCGCCAGCAATGCGTTCCTTGCTCAGCATTGTCAGTTGTTCGCCAAGTTCTAATTCCAACACCTTCCAGTCGGGCCGCTCCGGCGCCAGCATTGGATTGGCCACATTGAAGCGGGTTTGCCAGAGTTGAATCACACGATTTTCATATTCCTGAAGGGATTCAATAATGGCCAAATGAATGCGGGCTGCTTCCATACGGCTCCGCGCCAGGGCAAGTTCATCACGCGCCTGCTGTTGTGCCGCTGGGTCTGTGGCGTTTTCCAGGATACGTTCTGTCTGGGACGTTTTTGTCCGCTGTTTTTCGATATTGTCCCGCGCTTTTTGGCCTTCCGCCTCCAGTTCTTTTATGGTGGCGTTTTGGCGTTCAATGATAGCGTCCAGTTCATCCTGGCGGAAAATGGTCTGCTCCCTCGCCCGTTGCACCCGCATCTGTGCAAGATTAAGATTTTTGTCCTGCAGTTCCCTGTACTGTTCTGTGCGCTTCAGCTCTGCTTTTGCCGCTTCATGCTCTGCTTCGTTGGCTGTAACCAGTATCTTTGCAGTTTCAACCTCATACAATACGCGTGGACGTTCTTCATTACTGGATATGTTGCGTAATTGTTCGCTTATTTGGTTTAACGCAGTTTTGGAGGTTGCAATATCCGCATTTTCCATGGAGACCAGTTCGCGCAATGCACGCAGAGACAGTAATTCGGCCTCCACATCCATTTGTTTAACGGCGACCTCATCCAGCAGTTTGTCCAGAAAAGCAATCGTATAGGGTGGTTCTTCGGATATCGCCAGAGCGGCCTCAAATTCCCCATCGAACTTTTGCAGACGCTCCACCAAATCCTGGGTGTCGCGTAAGGCGTTGCGATGACGCTGATAGGCCATCAGAAGTTTGCGATAGGCTGCTGTTCGTGCCTGAACGGCCTCAATAGGCACAGTGCGGTTTTCTTCTGTTCCCGATTCTTCCAATACCTGATTTTCAGCAATCAAGCGTTCTGCTTCGGCTATCTGAGAGTCCAGGGCCAGTATCTGTGTTTCCAAGGTATTTTCAACTGGTACAGGTACAGCCTCCCCTTCGGATGAACTCGCCTGTGCCCCCGTATTTTCCGTGGTTTCTGGCTCTGTTATCTGGGCGGAAAGAGGCATCGTCACAAATATGGACAGCAGCAATATTGGTAGTAATAATTTCCAAATGGGGTGTACAATCTGGTTTTGTGTAACGGTAATCACAGGTAAATCCTTTACTATTTTTCAGATATCTTTACATATTTTCTTATTGCTTTACCATAACCATTATTGCCTGCTCGTATCAAGTTAACGAAAGTATCTATCACGAACACGGATGAGGAAAGGCAGCAGATTTTCTGAAAACTTCCCTTTGATGCTGTGTTTTTGGTATATACATACGAAAATCATGTCAAATCAACAATAGGTATCTCAGATTTGTGAAAAAAGAATACACAGAGGGCGCTACAAACAAAGCCTCTTTCTTTCTGGGCGTATTTGTGACGCTTATTATTTTGGGATTGGTTGTTGCCGCCAACTGGCTATTCTGGCGCCAGCAACAGCAGGCAGCGTCCCTGATTACAGGCGAAAATGACCTCAATGATATTGTCCATGTTGATTGGTCTACTTTTTGGCGGTTAGAGCCCAACCTTTCAGACCACCAGGTTGTTGAGATGCTTGCAGATGATACGGGTAGGTCTTCAACCTATTCTTACAGCACTAATGAACTGGGTTTTCGCAGTCCGCCAATCAAGTCGCCAAAGCCTCCCCTTCGTATTCTTGCCATAGGAGACTCTACTACCTTTGGCCAGCATCTAGAAGATGCGGAGACTTGGCCTGCCCGCTTGCAGATGCTGCTTGATCCTGTCAGCAAAGAAATCGAGGTGATCAACGCTGGTGTTATAGGGGCAAGTTCTTTTCAAGGGCTGAGTTTTCTGGTAACACAAGGACTGGCCCTGAAGCCAGATATAGTCATTGCAACTTTTGGCTTCAATGACTGGGCGCAGGCGCCCCTGTCAGACCGTGCCCGGGCACGGCTTTACGCTGAACGGGGCGTTCTCAGCATGTTTAAGCGGGCGACACACGCCGCCTTTGGCACTGGCAAGGAAATGGTGCCCCGTGCGACGCCGGGCGAGTATGTGGATCATCTTTTTTTTCTGGCGGATATATGTGAAAAGAACAACATTTCGTTACTGTTTCTTATATGGCCCAGCCCCTGGGAAGTGGAAGAACCCGTAGAACAAATGAGCCGGTACAAACCCTACCTTGAAGAGGTGTGTCGAATTACCGAGGCCGAATGTATTGATCTGCAGCCGGTTTTTGCCGCAGCGGATGTGCCAACCCACTTGGATTGCATTCATGGGACCGTGGAAGGCTGTGGGCTTGTTGCTGAAGCAATTGCTGCTTTGGTGAAAGATAAATACGGCAAGCCCTCTCCATAGAAGTGACATTGATAAGACTTTTTGCTTTGGGCCTTTTCATGTGGCGAAGGCATATCCCACTATTATTTGGAACCAAATATCCAAGCGAATTACTTCACTTATTCGAAATGAAGCCGTAAAATATGGTAAACTTCACCACTTGTCCGGTAGTCCTATCTAATAGAAATGCTAGCGCGTTAATGTTTAGGAGTATTTGGCGTATGCCGATTCTTTTACCGGATGTCTTTATAGGCCGATAGTTTTGTAACACGGCTGTGCGCAGAATAGATATAGGGCTTGCCTGTCCTGTGTCATTACATGCCTCATAAAGAAAGGAATATCTGTGTCTCAAAATCCAGAAGTTTCCGGTGAATTGAAGAAGACTGGAAACTATATCGAGATTCGTTCAGAACGGTGCAAGGGTTGTTATTTATGCATGGAGGCCTGCCCCTACGGTTTGATCGAAAAAAGCGACAGCATAAACAGCGCTGGCTGCTATCCGGGACAGCCTTCTGAAATGGCGCCTTACAAATGTACCGCTTGCGGGCTTTGCTTTCAAATGTGTCCTGATGGCGCTATCTTGGTTTATAAAAAAGAAAAGGAGGCGGACCAATGAGCGCGTTTTTTATGCAAACTGTGGAGCGCACCGCCAAGCCAGTTCTAGTGCAGGGTAACATTGCGCTTGCAGAAGGCGCCCTGCATGCAGGGCTGGATTGTTATTTCGGGTATCCCATCACGCCACAAAATCAGGTGCCAGAGTATCTTTCCGCCAAATTGCCGGAAAGAGACGGGGTATTTGTGCAGGCGGAAAGCGAATTGGCCAGTATCAATATGGTGCTTGGCGCTGCTGCTACGGGCGCACGGGCAATGACCAGTTCTTCCGGCCCCGGCATTTCTCTGATGCAGGAAGGCATATCCTTTATAGCAGGCGATCAGTTGCCGGCGGTTATTGCGAATGTCATGCGCTGTGGTCCGGGAATGGGCGGCATTAAACCCACTCAGGGTGATTACTACCAGGCGACCCGCGGTGGTGGGCATGGCGATTATCACACGATTACGTTGGCGCCCGCGAGTGCGCAGGAAATGTTCGACCTGACCTACCGTGCCTTTGATATTGCCGATACCTACCGTAATCCTGTTTTGATCCTTGCTGATGCCATTCTGGGACAGATGAAAGAGCCGGCCATATTAGAGCCACCCTATGAACGTCAAAAGATAGACAAGAGTGATTGGGCTCTTACCGGCGCTGTGCAACGCAAGGCGCGCAACATTCGGAGTATGCTTCTCGAAGGTGACGATCAGGAGCAGCTGAACTATGAACTGGAACGAAAGTACAATCGTGTCAAGCAGGAACTGCCCATGTGGGAATGCATTGATACGGAAGATGCGGACTTGGTCATTGTTGCGTTTGGCACTTCAGCACGCATTTCGTCTTCGGCGGCACGTATTGCCAGGACCGAGGGGCTGCGCGTGGGGGTGATGCGGCCCATAACACTCTTTCCTTTCCCGGAAGATGCGCTGCGCGAACTGGCGTCCAAAGTGAGCCGGTTTCTTGTTGTGGAAATGAATCTCGGCCAGATGCTGCACGATGTACGCGCCATAGTGGGTCACGATATTCCCGTATCCTTCCATGGCCGTCCGGGCGGCGGCGTGCCGACTACAAGCGAGGTATTGGGTAAGATAAAGGAGAGTTTATCATGACCGTTAAAAAACATTTTGACCGACCTGAATCCTTATGCGATGTGCCAAATTTGTATTGTGCCGGTTGCGGTCACGGTATTGCGCACCGCCTGGTGGCAGAAGCCATCGATCACTTCGGTGTTCGGGATCAGGCTGTTGCTATTGCGCCAGCTGGCTGCAGCGTATTGCTGTACAATTATTTTGATACGGACAGCATCGAATCGGCTCATGGGCGTGCCCTTGCAGTAGGTACCGGCATGAAACGCGCGAATCCCGATCTCTTCATCTATACCTATCAGGGCGACGGTGATTTGGCCAGCATAGGCATGTGTGAAACCATCCACACTGCCAATCGCGGCGAAAACATCACGGCCATATTTATTAACAATGCCGTTTACGGGATGACCGGCGGCCAGATGGCCCCCACCACATTGCCGGGACAGCGGACCACGACAACGCCATCTGGAAGAAATATCGAGAAGGAAGGGGCGCCAATCAAGATGGCGGAAATGATGGCCACTTTCGATGGTGTGGCGTACAGCGAGCGGGTCGCTCTGTATAATCCCCGCGAGATACGGAAAGCCCGTAAAGCGGTATTTAAAGCCTTTGAGGCGCAGATCAACAGGCAAGGGCTGGGTTTCGTGGAAATTCTGG